>SFJN01000073.1 GCA_004555055.1 Bacteroidales bacterium
GCACGATATCCCTCGGTAAAGTCAAGAGGAAGTCCCATCGAAGCCAACTGTTCAAGAATCTGCATGTCCTGTCCGCTGATGCAGTCGGCAAGGGACGGAACGAGGGCAAAGAGCAGACAGCTGCCGGCAGTGGTGAGGAGACTGACACCGAGACCGATGCGTCCGCGTAGGGAGCCAAGGAGCATCTGCGGCCGCCGGAGCACCTCGGCAAGGGCGAGCACACCGAGCAAGGGCATGGTGAACTCTACGACGACAAGCGCGGAGCTGACGGTGCGGAACTTGCTGTACATGGGCAGATGGTCGATGAAGAAGTCGGTGAGGGGCATGATATTGCGTCCCCACGAGAAGAGAAGGCTGAGGACTGTGGCGAAGAGCAGTGCCCACTTGAGCGGTCCGCGGACAACAAAGAGTCCGAGGACAAAGAGGAAGCAGACGATGGCCCCGACATAGACCGGACCGACCGTCATGGGCTGTTCGCCCCAATACTGTGAGGTGCCGGGAAGATAACCGCCCTGACCGCCCATGGCCTGGTAAAGGGCCCCGCAATGCTGGTTGAGGTCGTCGAAACCATCGAGACTTTCCACATCGTCGCGGTCGAAGATGCTGGTGCTGCCACCACCCTTGTACATAGGGATGAGGAGGGTCATCGTCTCGTCGATGCCGTAGCTCCACGCCGTAATATAGTCGCGGTCGAGACCATCGGTGGGACGCGACGAAGCCTCAGCACCGGCGGCAGGGGCAGGGGCTGAGAGTTCGGAAGGTCCGCGCAGGGAATACTGCGTATATTCGTACGTATGATAAAGGTTGGGCAGATTGGCGGCAATGCCCAAAAGTCCGCCAAGGACGATGGCGGCGGTGGCCTTCCCCCACACCTTCAACTGGTGCTTGATGACGGCTTCGACACCATAGGCAAGGCAGACAAAGCCCATGAGGAAGGCAAAATAATAGCTCATCTGGATGTGGTTTGACAAGATCTGGAGAGCCGTAAACAAAGCCGTCACCAGACATCCCCAAAGGTATTTGCCACGATAGGCAAGCACCAGTCCGGCAATGGTGGGAGGGATATAGCCCAAAGTGTTGACCTTCCAAATGTGGCCGGCAGCAATGATGATGAAGAAATAGCTGCTGAAAGCCCACAGCATGCTGCCGAGGGCACTGATGGCCGGCCGCAGGGAGAGGCTGCGCATGAGGAGATAGAAACCGAAAAGATAGAAGAAGACGTAGCGCAGAGGTCCTGTGGTGAAGAGGCCGAGCACCCATCCGATGCGTCCAAGCAGGTGGGAGGGACCATAGGACGGAGAAATCTGATAGGTGGGCATGCCGGAGAAGATGCTGTTCGTCCAGCGCGTGGTCTCGCCCGTGGCCTGGTTGAAGAGTTCCTGTTCGTGACCTTGTCCCATGCCGGCCACCGTGTCGTGGCCTCCGAGGACAAGACCCTGGCTCAGCGGGGTGAAGAAATAGACCAGGCTGAGCACCAGAAAGCCCAAGACCACAAGGACATCGGGCCATGATTTGCGGATGAAATTTTGCATTTGTATGATGGATTGTAATCAATGAAAGACATCCGGTTGAGGAAGGCACAACATGCCAAGGATGTCACTACGAACCGGGACTCCGGCTGCAGGTTTCAAGAGGAACAAAGATATTCCCGTCTTCCAACCACAGTCAGAATGCGGCTTTTGGCTGCAAATTTAAGGAAAAAACGGTGGTTATGTGGAAAGTAACTCGTATTTTTGCAGTCGGAAGGGTGAAAAATGCCCTATGCTCCACACCCCTATCACAATACCATCCATTCCTTCAAGAAAAAACCAGCAAACACAGCATATGGAACTCCAGAACACGCCCTCCGGAATCGTCGGAGGACTTTCGATAGAAGAATACCTTGACCAGGACGAGAAGAAGGACCTTCTGCGCCTGCTTACAGCCGGCAGTGTGGACGACGGCAAGAGTACGCTCATCGGCCGTCTGCTCTTCGACTCCAAAAAACTCTATGAAGACCAGCTTTCGGCACTCGAACGCGACAGCAAACGTGTGGGAAATGCCGGAGCTGGAGAAATTGACTACGCCCTGCTGCTCGACGGACTGAAGGCAGAACGCGAACAGGGCATCACGATTGACGTGGCATACCGCTACTTCTCGACCAACCGCCGCAAATTCATCATCGCCGACACTCCGGGGCACGAACAGTATACCCGCAACATGATTACCGGCGGTTCGACGGCGCACCTGGCCATCCTGCTTGTCGATGCCCGCACAGGCGTCATCACCCAGACCCGCCGCCACACCTTTCTCTGCTCGCTCCTCGGCATTAAGCGCATTGCACTGGCAGTGAACAAGATGGACCTGGTGGAATTTGACCAGGATACCTACAACCGCATCGTGGCCGACTACCAGCGCTTTGTGGAGGAAATCACCGCCGGCCAGCAACCCATCGACGTGAAGTGTTTCCCCCTCAGTGCCAAGGACGGCGACAACGTGGTGGAACGCAGCGAACGGACACCCTGGTACGACGGTCCCGCACTCCTCGACTGGCTGGAGACCGTGGACACCGGAAACGAGCACAACCTCAGCGACTTCCGCTTCCCCGTACAGTATGTCCTCAGGCCGAACCTCGACTTCCGCGGATTCTGCGGCAAGGTGGCAAGTGGCATTATCCGCAAGGGTGACAGCGTAACGGCCCTGCCCAGCGGCAAACAGAGCCGCGTAAAGAGCATCGTCACCTATGAGGGCGAACTGGACTATGCCTTCCCACCACAGTGTGTGACCATCACCCTCGAAGATGAAATCGACATCTCACGGGGCGAGATGATTGTGAAGACCAATGACGGACACCCGGTCACCGTAGGCCGACACTTCGAGGCCCACATGGTGTGGATGGACGAAGAGGCCATGGACCATGCCAAAAGTTTCTTCATCAAACAGACCACCAACACCAGCCGGTGCCACATCGACCAGATTAAATACAAAGTCGATGTCAACACTTTGGAACACAGCGAAGTGGAACACCTCGTACTGAATGAAATCGGACGCGTGGTAATCACCACCGCCAAGGAATTCATGTACGACCCCTATGCCGAAAACAAGCAGACGGGTGCCTTCATCCTCATCGACCCCATCACCAACAACACTGCGGCAGTGGGCATGATTATCGCCCCCGTAGAGGAAAAGGACCTGCTGAACGGCGACATAGCCCTACCAACCCTCGACCTCAAGAAACTGGGCATCGGTGCCGAACACTATGACGCCATTGACAAGGCCGTCAAGGAACTCGAACGCCAGGGACTGGAAGTGAAGGTCGTCAAGGGCGAATAACCTCCAAAAGAAAACCGCAACTCTGGCTTTCCCTGCAAAAGGAGTTGCAAATGATACACCGGATGGGTGTCCGCCGAAGATTCATAAGCCGGACATCCATCCTCCTTTTTTTCAGAAAAACACACCTTTCAGACACCCATATGATGACAGAAATTCTCATCGCCATCACCGCCCTCCTCATCGGCGCCGTGGCAGGATTCGCAGTGAGGAACACGCAGGCACGGCGCGAACAGCAGCAAGCCTGCGAAAAAGCACGCCAGGAAGGCAACGTCGAAGGACGCGCCATGGCCGAACACCTGGCCATGGAACAGACGGCACAACTGAAAACGGCACTGGCAGCAGCGGAGAAAGAACGCGAAATGACACTGAAACACGCCGAGGAAAACGCAGCCGACATGCAGCAAAGGATGTCGCAGCAGCAACAGGAGGCGGAGAAAACGCTGGAAAGCACCAAACGCGAAGCCGCAGAAATGCTGGAAAACGCTAAACGCGAGGCAATGGAAAACCTGCAACGTACCAGGGCCGACTATGAAAAGCGGATGGAAACGGCCAAGGCAGAACATGCCGCAATGCTGGATACGCTGAAGGAGAACTACGAAAAACGTGCCAAGGAAACGGCAGAGCAGCAGGAAAAGCATCACCACGAGCAGATGGAAATGCTGAAAAGCGAGATGCTCGCCGCCACGCAACGGGTTTTGGAACAACGCAGCGAACAGCTGAAGCAGGACAACAACGAACAGTTCAGCCACAACCGCAAGGAACTCGAGAACATCCTCAACCCCCTGAACGACAACCTGAGAAACATGCGCGAACAGGTGGAGAAGGCCCGCACGGAACAGATAGAGAAGATGGCGACCCTCGACAGCACCATACGCACCACCCTGCAACATGCCGACAACGTGAAGGCCAGTGCCGACAAACTGGCAAACGCCCTGACGAACGAAAACAAGGCGCAGGGAAACTTTGGGGAAATCCGCCTGAAAACACTCCTCGAAAACATGGGATTCACCGAAGGCAAGGAGTTTGAGGAGCAGTATCTCATCCGCGACGAGACCGGAAAACCCGTCACACACGACGAGACGGGACAGAAACTCATTCCGGACACCATCATACACTTCCCCGAAGGAAGGGACATCATCATCGACTCGAAGATGAGCCTCAAGGCCTATGCCGACTTTGCCAATGCCGGGAACGAGGAGGAACGCAGGGCGGCACTGAAACGCCATGTGGAAAGCGTGCGCCGCCACGTCGACGAACTCAGCGAAAAGAAATACTACCAGTACATCACCGGCAAACGCGAATCGGTGGATTTCGTCGTCATGTTCATCCCCTACGACAACATGCTGGAGCACGCCCTCTCGGCCGACCCCGCACTATGGCAGTATGCCGCACAGAAGAACGTGCTCATCACCGGCAGTCACAACCTGTATATGATGCTCCGCATCGTTCTGATGAGCTGGGACCGTCAACGGCAGACGCAGAACATCCAGCAAATCATACAGGAGGCAAACGTCATTGTACAGCGTGTGCAGGACTTCTACACCAGGATGCAGGACGTGGAGGAAAAGTTCAGAAAGACGCAGGAGGCATTCGGAAAACTCAACGTCACCATCTCACCGCAGGGAAGAGGTATCATCACCTCCGCAAAAAAACTCATCAAGTTCGGTGCCAAGGAGGACGAGGCGAACATCAAGACGCGCAAACGCCTGCCTTCCATGGAGGATGAACCCATCCTGCTGGAGGACCATGCCGAAAACAACGAGGAAACGGAAAACGAGGAATGAGCCGCAAAAATTCCGAGGTCATTATTTGACCATTACTAAAATGCCGCCGCAAACCATCATATAACGGATGATTCGCGGCGGCTGTGATTTTTGGAATACTCCTTATGCCGACCTTACTCTTCCACCTTCCTGACAAACACATAACCGTGAGAATCGGATGTGGCACCGCAGTCGGCCTCTACTTCGAAGAAGAATGGAACGCCAGCCTCGAAGGCTGTCTGCGTCAATCTGTAAGTGACCACATCGGGTGCAACGACGGTGGGTGCGGGAATTTCCGCCAGCGTCTCGTCGCGCTTGTACTGCACGAGTTGCCCCCACTTGACGGCGGTGCCGCGGGTACGGACAAACGTCACCTCATAGGTACCGTTGCCCACCATCTTTCCCGTAGCCTCGAACCTCCACTTTCCGGTTCCGGAAGCCAGCACCAGGGGTTTCCATTCTGCCACAAAGGCACCGTACTGCTGAAACGCCGAAAAGTCGGGTGCAAAATAGAGGGGCAGCGAAAAGTGACGGCTGTCCACCTCGGTGATGGCACGGAAATCGGTCTTCACATCCACCTCCACAGGCGAGGTATAGACCGCAGAATGGCTGTGGGGCCAGCTGCCGTCGGTGGTATAGCGTATGGTGGCACCTTCCACAGGCGATGCGAGTTCGAAGCGCACCTTACCGCCCACCTCCTTCATGCTGACGATTTCAGGCTCCGGCACGCGGTAGTTGCAGTCCTTATGGTCGAGGCGGGCGTACTGGCTCCCGAGCCGGCTTCTGAAACTCTCCCAGTCGCGGACAGCATTGCGGCACCATCCCAGTTCCGCCACTGCAAGCAGACGGGGGAAGGTAAGGTATTCGGCATACTTCTCCGAGCGGTTCTCGTTGAGCAGGGACAGTTCCTGCAGCACGGTACCGTGGATGAACTGGTCGCTCCAGAAGCATCCCTGCACACCCAGAACGGTCGATGCCGGCGAATAGTCGTTGACAGGCATGGAATAGCACTTCTCGAGCGAGATGGGCGGCATCCATGTGGCAGCCTTGATTTCGCCCGGTGTACGGCTTTCGGGGAAGTCGAGATAGAGGTTGGTGGCCGGTGCCAGAATGGCCTTGTGGCCGGACTGCGTGGCCTGGATGGTATCGTTCACCTGATGCCAGATGAGTGCCACCACAGGCTGGCTCACCTTGCCGCGCATGATGATTTCCTCCCATCCCACAACGGTCTTGCCCTTCTGCTTCATCATGTCCGCCACCACATTGGTGAGATACCCTTGCAGGTCGGAAACCTGCTTCAGACCCTCGCGCTGCATCACCTGCTGGCAGAGCGGACATTCCTTCCAACGGTCGTAGACCGCCTCGTCGCCACCGATGTTGATATATTCCGAAGGGAAGAGGTCGGCCGTCTCCTCCAGCACATCGGCAAGGAACTCATACGAAGTCTCCTTTCCCACACAAAGCAGGTCGCGGCTGATGAAATGCTGGCGCGGCACCTCGTGCTGCTTGCCCGTACACGACAGCCAGGGGTAGGCCACCACTGCCGAAAGCATGTGGGCAGGGAACTCGATTTCGGGGATTATTTCTACGTTACGGACGGCAGCATAGGCAATGATTTCCCTGATGTCGTCCTGCGAATAGTAGCCGCCCAACCGGTTCTCGTTCTGTCCGGCCCAGGCACCCACCTCCGTGAGACGGGGATATTTCTTGATTTCCAACCGCCATCCCGAGTCATCAATCAGATGGAACTGCAACTTGTTCATCTTGTACATCGCCATCATGTCGATGTAGTGCTTCACAAACTCCTTGTCGTAGAAGTAGCGTGCCACATCAAGCATCATGCCACGCCACGGATGGTCGGGTGCATCGCTGATTTCCACCTGCGGCACCAGCCATTCCACTCCCTGCTGCAGCGCGGTGCCATGTACGGCGGGGGGCAACAGCTGGAGGAAAGTCTGAATTCCGTAGAAGACGCCACCGGCATCATGGCCACAAATCGTCACACGCTTGCCATCGACCGTCAGGCGGTAACCCTCGGCTTCCGGCACACGGGCTGCGTCGACCTCGAGCACCACATCGGCACGGCTTTTCTTCTCCGCCGACTTCCAGCAGAATCCGGTGGAAGGGAACAGTACCTCACGCAGATAGCGGGCCTGGGGTTCACAGGCGGCATCGCTGGCCATCGTCATGCCAGCATGGAGTTTCAACACCCCAGCATGCTGCTCCACACGGGCGGGCTGGGGGATGACGGCGACGGGCTGTGCCACGGCACAAAAGCCGAAAGACAGGGCAATGGCAAACGTCACCAGACGTAAAAATTCTCTCATTCTTCCAATCATGGTATTTTATAGTATTAAGGTGGGGTCTACAGATTCTCCCGTAATTTATTATGCTATGCTTTGGAGTCGGTCATGTCATAAGAAACAGGAAGGGTCGCATCATCACTTCATAGCCTACAGCACGCGGCTATATGTGCAAAGATACATATTTTGCCAGACACCCGGAACAATGGAACGCATTATTCCGCCAGCGTTATGGAATTTCTGCAGCAAAAACGGCATGGCAGACACAAATAATAAAGTACGCGCGCGCAATTCATAAAGCAGAAGCGGAAAAATCCGATTAAAAAACGTAAATTTGCAGCCGGAACGCGTTGTACATATCCGGCATTTTACAGCCGGAACATCCTGTCCGACGCTACAAACTCCCGAAAAATCACAAATTTCAAGATAAACCTATGATACGCTTTTTCCGAACTCCTGCCGAAAGCATCATCGCTACCAGCGTTGACCACGAACTCAATGCTGACGAAGTCAAGGAACTCTGCTGGCTCTACGGACAGGCCGAAGCCCTCGACGTCACCGACATCGAAGGCTGGCACGTGGGTCCCCGCCGCGAAATGATTACACCCTGGAGCACCAATGCCGTGGAAATCACCCAGAACATGGGACTGAAAGGCATTGCACGCATCGAGGAGTATTTCCCCGTCAGCAGCGGTGAGGCTGAGCACGACCCCATGCTCCAGCGCATGTACAACGGGCTGGACCAGCACATCTTCAGCGTAGACATCGAACCCGCACCCATCGTGCGCATCGAAAACCTTGAGGAATACAACGAAGCGGAAGGCCTGGCCCTCTCTCCCGAGGAAATCGAATACCTCCACAAGGTGGAAGGACAGCTGGGACGCAAGCTCACCGACTCCGAGGTGTTCGGATTTGCACAAATCAACTCCGAGCACTGCCGCCACAAGATTTTCGGAGGAACATTCGTCATCGACGGCGAAGAAAAGGAATCCTCGCTCTTCGCCATGATCAAGAAGACCACGCAGGAGAACCCCGGACGCATACTCTCGGCATACAAGGACAATGTGGCCTTTGCACAGGGTCCGACGATTGAGCTCTTCTCACCTGCCGACCATTCGAAGCCCGACTTCTTCCGCACGAAGGAGGTGGAAAGCGTCATCTCGCTGAAGGCTGAAACCCATAACTTCCCCACCACCGTGGAGCCCTTCAACGGTGCCGCCACGGGTACCGGCGGCGAAATCCGCGACCGTATGGGTGGCGGCGTCGGCAGTTGGCCCATTGCCGGAACGGCAGTATATATGACCTCCTATCCCCGTAAGGAAGGAGGCGTGCAACAGTGGGAAAACAATCTGCCGGAACGACCCTGGCTCTACCAGACTCCGGAACAGATTCTCATCAAGGCCTCGAACGGAGCTTCCGACTTCGGAAACAAGTTCGGACAGCCCCTCATCTGCGGCTCCGTACTGACCTTCGAGCACAACGAGGAAAAGGCCAACGAACGCTACGCCTACGACAAAGTCATCATGCTAGCCGGAGGTGTGGGATACGGAACCAAGCGCGACTGTCTGAAGGGAGAACCCCAGCCGGGCAACAAGATTGTGGTGATGGGCGGTGAGAACTACCGCATCGGACTCGGTGGAGGATCGGTAAGTTCCGTAGAAACAGGACGCTACAGCAGCGGCATCGAACTGAACGCCGTACAGCGCGCCAACCCTGAAATGCAGAAACGTGCCTACAACGTGGTACGCGCACTCTGCGAAGAGGACGAAAACCCCATCGTCTCCATCCACGACCACGGAAGTGCCGGACACGTGAACTGCCTCAGCGAACTCGTGGAGGAATGCGGCGGACTCATACATATGGACAAACTCCCCGTCGGCGACTCCACACTCAGCGCCAAGGAAATCATTGCCAACGAGAGCCAGGAACGCATGGGACTCCTCATCGACGAAAAGTCCATCGAACACGTGCAGCGCATCGCCGACCGCGAACGCGCTCCCATGTACACCGTGGGCGAAACCACCGGCGACCATCGCTTCGCCTTCGAACAGGCCGACGGCATACGACCTTTCGACCTCGCCGTAGAACAGATGTTCGGCTCCAGCCCGAAGACCGTCATGGAAGACGTGACTGTAGAACGTCCCTACGAAGTGGCAACATACACCGACAGCAACGTTGACGAATACCTAAAAAACGTGCTCCGCCTGGAAGCCGTGGCCTGCAAGGATTGGCTGACGAACAAGGTGGACCGCTGCGTTTCGGGACGTGTGGCCCGCCAACAGTGCCAGGGCGAACTCCAGCTTCCGCTCTCCGACTGCGGTGCTGTCACCCTCGACTACCGCGGAAAGAGCGGTATCGCCACCGCCATCGGACATGCACCACAGGCTGCACTCGCCGACCCTGCCGCCGGCAGTGTGCTCTCCGTAGCAGAAAGCCTTACCAACCTGGTATGGGCTCCCCTGGCACAGGGTATGGAAAGCATCAGCCTCTCGGCCAACTGGATGTGGCCCTGTCGCGCACAAAAGGGCGAGGACGCCCGCCTCTACACCGCAGTAAAGGCTCTCAGCGACTTCTGCTGCGCACTGCAGATCAATGTCCCCACCGGCAAGGACTCCCTCTCGATGACCCAGAAATATCCCAACGGTGACAAGATTATCAGCCCGGGAACCGTCATCGTCAGCGCCGGCGGCGAGGTGAGCGATATCCGCAAGATTGTCAGCCCTGTCATGCAGAACGTGGCCGAAAGCCGCTTCTACCACATCGACTTCTCGTTCGATGCCCTGAAACTCGGAGGCTCGGCATTTGCACAGACTCTCGGAAAGGTCGGCAGCGACGTCCCCACCGTCAAGAATCCCGAATACTTCCGCGACGCCTTCATGGCCGTTCAGCAACTCATTGAAGAAGGTCTCGTCATGGCCGGCCACGACATCTCTGCCGGCGGTCTGGCCACCACCCTGCTCGAAATGTGCTTCGCCAACACCAAGGGTGGTATGAATGTGAAACTCGACAAGTTTACCGGCGCCGACCTCATCCCTGCACTCTTTGCCGAAAATCCCGGCGTAGTCATTCAGGTAAGCGATGCCGACAGCGCCCGTGTGAAGAAGATTCTCGACGATGCCGGTGTAGGCTATGCCAAGATTGGCGTTCCCCAGCAGGCACACACCCTCAGCATCAGCATGAACGGCCGTCACTTCGACTTCGACATTGACGAAATGCGTAAGGTATGGTATGAGACCTCCTACCTCCTCGACCGCAGACAATCGTTCCACGGCAAGGCCGAAGAGCGCCGCGACAACCTTGGCAAGCAACCGCTCGACATCCGCTTCAACGCTGACTTCACCGGAAAACTCGCACAGTGGGGACTGAACCCCGACCGCAAGACGGAGAGTGGCATCCGTGCCGCCGTCATCCGCGAAAAGGGCACGAACTCCGAACGCGAGATGGCCTACGCCTTCTGGCTTGCCGGCTTCGACGTGAAGGACGTCACCATGACTGACCTCATCACCGGCCGCGAGACCCTCGACGACGTCAACGTCATCGCATTCTGCGGAGGATTCTCCAACAGCGACGTCCTCGGCAGCGCCAAGGGATGGGCAGGAGCCTTCCTCTTCAACCCCAAGGCAAAGGCTGCCCTCGACCGCTTCTACGCACGCCCCGACACCCTCAGCCTCGGTGTCTGCAACGGTTGCCAGCTGATGGTGGAACTCGGACTGCTCAACAACGACCATGCCGTCACCGATGCCCGCGACTATGCACAAATGCTCCACAACGACAGCCACAAGTTCGAGAGTGCATTCGTGAGCCTTGCCATTCCTGAAAACCACAGCGTGATGTTCGGCAGTCTGGCAGGAAGCAAAATCGGTACATGGGTTGCCCACGGCGAAGGCAAGTTCCGCCTGCCGCTCGACGAGAAGGAATACCACATCGTGGCCAAGTTCGACCGCTCAGGATATCCTGCCAACCCCAACGGCTCGAGCTACGACGTGGCAGCCATTGCCAGTGCCGACGGCCGACATCTGGCCATCATGCCCCATCCCGAGCGTACCATCTTCCCCTGGCAATGCGGATACTACCCCACCGAACGCGTACGCACCGACGATGTGACACCTTGGATTGAGGCCTTCGTCAACGCCCGCAAGTGGGTGGAGGCGCACCGCGCATAATATACAGCAGAACCGGCAGCACAATGACCAATGACTGTCGGAAGCCTGCCATTTTCCCATAACTCCATAGGTCCTGAAGCACCGATAACGACACAAATGTTTGTCGGAAAAAGCATGGGACCTATGGAGTTTTTCTGTACGAAATCAATGCCAGGACAAATGTGGGAAACCAGGCAGCAAAGGGGGAAACATACAGGTCCACACAGCATACAGAATAATCTCCCTCATATACAAGAAACACCATTACTTTTGCATTCTTTACAAAGCAAAAGTCCGTCTTATCCTTTCTGTTTAG
>SFJN01000297.1 GCA_004555055.1 Bacteroidales bacterium
ACCAAAAGGTTGCCGTCCCGGAGGGTGTTTTTTTGTATTCTAGTGTGCTCAGAAAGTTTTCTGCAAACGGTTTTCAGAATTCTTGGTCAAGACCTCCAATTCAAGTTTGCCATTACGCTGTGATACCCGGCACACGCATCCCGCATCTACCGAAGATCCGCCTCCAATGAATACCGGAAAACGGCAGCCATCTACACCCTCTGGATAATACTTCATCTCATGCGTGTGGGCTCCGATGGCAAGGTCGAAGGGGGCATTCTTCAGGAGCGGTGCCCATAGTTCGTGACTGGGATGATAGTCATCGACATTTCCGAAAACGGGGATATGGCTCAACATCACCCGATGTGCCGCCTTGCGGAAGGGCTTGCCTTTGAGTTCTTCGCGGAGGAAATCTACCTGGTCATGGCGGAGCCTTGTAAAATCGTTCAGTCCGGCATACACCGGAGTGTCGTCCGGCTTGTCCTCGCCGCAGTCGAGCAGTACGAAACGGGTATCGCTCCAGGTGAAGGCACTGTAGGTATGGTCGTCAAAATAACCTATAAGGCTGTGCATGCCCGCCGAATAGTTGTTGCGGATTTCGTGGTTGCCACGGAGGAATATGATTGGTTTTTCCGCCCCATTCACTCTGTCGGACAGACTGTGGATCATGCGGATGGCATCGTCACGGTCGGAAGGTTCGGACAGACAATCGCCATTGAAGATGACAAAATCGTATGGGGTGTTTCCGACAAGTCCCAGAAGATAGTCATAGCATACCTTGTTGTCATGAAGGTCATTGAAGACCAGACATGAGAAATCATCGTCCTTTCCGCCCGGGGTACGGAAAGAGTAGAAACGTGTGCGGAGCGTATCGCCGAAATGGTTCTCATATCCGCGCTTCAGGAGCAGTTCATTCACACAGACACGATAGTAATAGCGTGTACCGGGTTGGAGATTATCCAGACGAATGCGGTTCTCAATGTCATAGCACACCTCCTGTCCGTCTACCAATGTGCGTGCCTTTTGGGTATTCAACGAGTCAGTACCGTATTCCACCCAACAATGGCAGACACTGTTCGTCTGGAACATCACATCCATCGATGTGGGTGTAGGCAACTGCAGATAGGGCTCGGTAGTCATCAGTTGTGAGGCAGGCGTAGGCAAAGTTATCTCGGCAAAGACAGGACGATGGTCGGAAGCCACAGGTTCGTTGATGACACCGCAACGGCGTACGACAGCAGCCTCGTTGATATAGGCGGAATAACTGCGGTCTGACACGCGTGTCGGCACATTACGATGGCGCGGTGTACGATAGATAGCAATATAATCGAGACAATCGACCGGATTGTCGGCAGGGTATGTCATGGCCTTCTGGTTGGTGACAATCTGGAATTCGCGGTTCATCGTCTGCATAAATGGCGAAGAAGGTTGGTCGTTCCAATCGCCGGCAATGAGAAAGGGTTTGTCATATGCAGAAGCCACCTCGACAATACGCACCGCCGACTCCAGACGGTCGGCCTCGTCAAGCGAAAGGTGAGTGGCAGCGAAGACATAATCTGCGAATTCGGCAATGAGCAGTGTGCGGGCCTCTTCCCTGCCTGGTAGCGGAATCTGCCGTACACGGAGCGGACGCTGACGGCTGAGAAGACCTACACCATACTTCCCGCCATCGTAATCGATGGCAGGTCCGAACGATGCGAAATATCCCATGCGGTTTGCCATCTCGCCAAGGCCATAACGTCCCTGGCAACGTGCAGTACAGCTGTCGACTTCCTGAAGAGCCACCACATCAGGGCTCTGCTGTTCAAGCACATTGCAAAGCCGAAGGAAATCAAGACGTCCGTCAAGACCTTCGCCATGACGGATGTTGTAACTGACGATGCGTAGGGATTGGGGATAGACAGGTGCTGCCATAGCTGACAGCATCGCAGACAAACTACACAGAATCAGCGTCAGACGCCAAGAGAAAAGTTTACGAAGAGTGTATAATTTATTCATGGTATGATTAATAAAGGGATGTTCTATAAATTAGCTTGAGACAGTTTTCGAGCTATCGCGCAGTAGATTTCTATCCTGCGAACACGCGCATAGCGGGCTATGTAAGTGTTTAAAGGAGAGA
>SFJN01000298.1 GCA_004555055.1 Bacteroidales bacterium
ATACCGAATTCATCGCCGCTCATTACCGCGGCAAAGGACTGTCGGTGGCTATCCTTTCAAGGGGCTACGGCCGCCGTACGAAAGGATTCCGCTACGTCACCCCCCAAAGCACTGCCGACGAGGTAGGCGACGAACCCTTGCAGATGTTCCGACGTTTCGGAGGCAAGGTATGCGTGGCTGTAGGCGAACGGCGTGCACCGGCACTCCTGCAACTCGAGGAGGAACGCCACCCGCAGGCGGTGGTCCTCGACGACGTCTTCCAACACCGATATGTCAAGCCCCACACCCTCATCCTGCTCACCGACTATGCCCGCCGCTACGACACCGACCATGTGCTGCCGGCCGGACGTCTGCGCGAACGACGGGCAGGGGCACGGCGGGCCGACATCATCATCGTCACCAAATGTCCGCCAGAGCTCGCTGAGGCGGAACGTCAGGACATCATCCGCCACCTGGCACCGCATCCACGCCAACAGGTATTCTTCACCGCCATGCAATATGCCCCGTTGACGTGCACAGATATCTGCCAGGCACTGCTCATCACCGGAATCGCACATCCCGCACCCCTCGAGAAGCATCTGCGGACATCGGGCATTACACTGATTACACTGACTGAACACCTCAACTTCCCCGACCATCACAGGTTTTCCGCCACCGACATCCGCCGCATCACGGTTGCAGCGGCACGGGCACCCTACATCATCACCACTGCCAAGGACTTCCAGCGTTTGGCACAGGCACCGCTACCCGAAGAGGTAAAGCGAAAGATTGTCGTCCAGGACATCACCGTCAGCGTCCTTTTCGGCGAAGAGGAAAAGCTGAAGGCCCTCCTGCCATGATTGCCGTGCACAAGCCATATGCCGCCACCCTGCACACACATCAGAACCCCTCAGAAAAACTCCAGAACACCATATACATCCCCTTTACACTGACCATCATGTACGAAAAAATCAAAGAAACAGCCGCCTGGCTGCAGGCACACACCTCACAGAAGCCGCAGACCGCCATCATCCTCGGCACAGGCCTGGGACGTCTGGCCGAAGAAATAGAAGTGACCGACGCATTCAACTATGCCGACATCCCCAACTTCCCCGTGTCGACCGTGGAGGGACATTCCGGACGTCTCCTCTTCGGACATCTCGGCACTACTCCCGTCCTTGCCATGCAGGGACGCTTCCACTATTACGAAGGGTACGACATGAAGACCGTCACCTTCCCCATACGGGTGATGTACGAACTCGGCATCAAGACCCTCTTCGTCAGCAACGCCGCCGGAGGTATGAACCCTGATTTCCACATCGGCGACATCATGCTCATCCGCGACCACATCAACCTTTTCCCCGAGCATCCCCTGCGCGGCAAGAATTTCCCCACCGGTCCCCGCTTCCCCGACATGAGCGAAGCCTACGACCGCGCCCTGCTGGCACGTGCCCACGACATCGCCCTGCGCCACGGCATCAAGGTCCATGAGGGCGTCTATGTCGGTGTCAGCGGTCCCACCTTCGAAACGCCTGCAGAATACCGCATGTACCGCATCCTCGGAGGCGATGCCGTAGGCATGAGCACCGTTCCCGAGGTCATCGTCGCACACCATTGCGGCATACGCACTTTCGGAGTGAGCATCATCACCGACATCGGTGTGGAAGGCAGCATCGTCGAAGTGAGCCACGAAGAGGTGCAGAAGGCCGCCAACGCCGTACAACCCGTCCTGGCCGACATCATGCGCGACATGATCAGTGATGCGGAATAAAATCCCCCCCCTCCACGACAATTATCCACCTCAAATCCCATACTATGAAACGAAGACTGTTTACGCTTTTCGCAGCAGTGCTCGGCATGTGCGCTACACTGCAGGCGCAGAATGTAACCATCGACCGCACAGGATGGCGCATCACGGCCTACAGTAATACCACTACACAGATTGAAAACGCTGCTGACGGACGAGCCAATGCTGCCATCGACGGCAACAGCGCCACTTGGTACCACTCCGACTGGAGCGGGTCGAAAACCGGTTCCGGCATGCCACAGGCCTTCCTTATCGACATGGCCGAAGAACATGACCTGACGGGATTCAACTACCAGGGCCGTACCGACAAGACCGATGGCACGAAACCCACCGCCTGGCGCGTTTACCTCTACAACGAGGAAAGCGAAATGCCGTTCGGAGGCTTTGACAAACTGCAGGGACTCTCCGGAAAGAACACCGCACTGAGCGAGAGTACACTGGGCACACCCGCTGCAAAGGGGGAATGGACATGGACACAGAGCGCCGAAGTGAAGACCTTCGAATTCGACACCGCAACGAAGGCACGCTACATCCTCTTCGTCGCTGATGCCACCGTGCTGACCGATGCATACTGGCTCACCTGCGCTGAGTTCAACGCACTGGAAACCGCACCCTCGTATACCGTCAACGGCACAAACGGAACGTTCTACCAGCTCGAAGGCACCACCTCCACTTGGGCCTACAAATGGACATCGACAGAAAAGGAGCCCGAACTCACCCTGAGCGTCGACCGCAACAACATGAAGGAGACCGCCAACGGTCTGCAGGTATATACCGGACTGAACAACAAGGAGAATACATTCACCCTCAGCATCTCGGAGGG
>SFJN01000299.1 GCA_004555055.1 Bacteroidales bacterium
GTTCGCGGATGGTGGGGTACGGGGAAAGAAAAAGGCCCCATACTGCACAGGGGGGCGGGCAGCATGGGGACGGTCATGTTTGGATGTGATCCTTGGATTTTATCCAACGTTTCTCGCCAAGGGGGGGAGACTGTCGTGAGGGTGAGCCTCCATTTTGCAGTCCCCCAGCCTTGCCCCTACATGAAGAAGATGAGCACCAGCTGTGCCATAAGGATGCGTAGGAACATGGAGAGGGGGTATACGGTAGAGTATCCCACGGCGGGGGCGTTGTTGCCGGCTGTGGCATTGGCAAAAGCCAGTGCAGGGGGGTCGGTGTTCGAACCGGCGATGAGGCCCATCAGCGTGAAATAGTTGAGCTTGAGGCGCAGTCGGCCGATGACGCCCATGATGAGGATGGGGATGATGGTGATGAGGAATCCCATCCAGATGTAGTGTACGCCGTCGCCCTCGAGCACGGTATCAAGGAATTTTGCTCCGGCCTGGATACCTACGCTGCTGAGGAAGAGAATGAGGCCGACCTCGCGGAGGAGCATATTGGCGGAGGTGGAAGTGTAGCTATTGATTTTGTATCGGTATCCGAAGGCACCGATGAGGATAGCCACCACCAGCGGGCCGCCGGCAAGACCGAGCTTGACGGGGATTTCGACACCGGGGATGGGGATGGGCACCTGTCCGAGAAGCACTCCGGCGAGGATGCCGAAGAAGATGGCGCCTACATTGGGATGGTCGAGGTGCTTGACGTTTGCACCGATGAGGTCGCGCACTTGTTCGATGTTCTCCTTGCGGCCGGTGATGAGGAGACGGTCGCCCACCATCAGACGGAGGTCGCGGGCGGCAAAGAGTTCCATACCGTTACGGGTGACGCGGGTGACGTTGACGCCGTAGATGGTGGAGAAATGGAGGTCGTTGAAGGTCTTGCCGTTGATTTCGGGCTTGGTGATGATGAGTCTCTGGCTGACGTAGTTCTGTTCGTTGGCCACTTCGGCCCACTGTCCGCGGGGGATGATTTCGCCCATAAGCAGGGCGATGGGTTCTGCCTCGGATTCGGCGCAGGTGATGTGCACTTCCATGCCCATCTGCAGTTCTGTCTCACCGTTGGGGATGATGACACTGCCGTCCTCGAGGAAGCAGCGGCTGACGACGAACTGGCGGTTGAGGAAGTCGTGGAGTTGCTTGAGGCTGCGTCCTACGACGGCACTGTTCTTCACGCGTACGGCCATGTGGAAGGCTGCACGGTCGGGACTGTTGGCCTCGTTCTCGGCAAGTTCAGCACGCGATTCCTCAATGCTGGTGCGGGTAAGGAAGCGGATGACGATGGTGGAAAGGATGATGCCTACCACGCCGAGGGGATAGGCGCAGGCATAACCGTTGGCAATGGCAGGTGCGGCATCGCCGAGAACTTCGGCAAGAACACCGTTGGCAGCACCGAGACCGGGGGTATTCGTCACGGCTCCGTACATCACGCCTACCATCATCGGCAGGTTGTTCTCGCCCTGGGTGAGGATGCCCATCTGGCTGCCGAGGGCCCAAAGGCCGAGCATGACGGCCACATTGAGCACCACGATGCCCACGGCAAGCAGGTTCATCTGTACGCCGCCGCCGCCCTTGAAAACTTCGAAGAAGCTGGGACCCACCTGCAATCCGATGCAGTATACAAAGAGGATGAGGCCGAGTTCCTTGACAAGGTCGATGATGGGTTTCTGGTAGGCCACTGCTCCCGTGGCATCGGCATAGAGCCCGTGGGTGCAGATGTGCCCGACGATGATGCCCACAAAGAGCACCCAGGTGACACCGAAGGCGATGCCGTTCTTCTTGCCGCCAATCTTCCAGCGTCCGAGCTTCACGCCGAGGCTGATGACGAGGGCATAGAGAATCATGATGTGGGCAATGCCTTCAGGGTTTGTGAAAAGTTTGACTAACCAATCCATAATTTATTTTTTTTGAAGTTTTTTCGGGGGAGGAAGCGGAGGGTCCGGAGTGCTTGTGATTTTCAGGAGCGCTGCGCTGTTACGGCGGGGGCGTAGTTGCCGGCTAAGACCGAGCTACCACCGCAAAAATAACGCTTATTGCCAAAGTATGCAAGACAAATGTAAAAA
>SFJN01000300.1 GCA_004555055.1 Bacteroidales bacterium
GAAAGAAATAAAGAAACAAAACTATAGAAAGATCTATAAAGTTTGTCTGCACCAAATAGAAGTGAATCGACATGTGATCCCTGCCTTCTCCATACAGCTTTGCAAGATTCAATTCTCCGCCGTTCTTGGCGGCCCCCGCATCCAGAAAACGTCTTCTTCGCCAGAAATCCTACATCTCCGTAGGCGCTCCGTCAGTTCTCCGTCGCTGCAATCCAGTGTGCGGAACATAGCCGCTCCCAAATCAAACGCGGCCAGCCTGAACCGCTCATCGCCGCTGATCTATATGATCGGCAGCTCCGGGGGCCGGCTCCGCATGGAGGTAGCGGCTTCCAGACCTCCTGCGTCTCCCATCACTACAACTCCCGTCTGATACCGAAATACCTTGACGTTCCGGATCGACTCCGCATCGCAGACTCATCAAACTCCACCGCCGGAACAATGCGGCGCAAGCGTTTCTGCCACAGGTACGACTGCATGAATGGGATACAGATAGCAAGCCTCATTGCCGGCCTCCTTCTCCAAAAGGTTCTATACTATAATACCGTGAAATTGGCGAAAGGACAATAGTTAATGTCTCCTACAATATAGTTACGGTTGAAGGCGCGGCAGCCAGCCGCGTCTTTTTCCATCTCAAAGCCGAAGCTGTTAGAATGGGGGAGTAAATGGCCTGACAGTAATCACCTTGGGCCAACACGCCCGTAAAGGAGTCCGTCAGCCGCCTCTCTCATTCGCAGCATTCGATTTACGCAGGTAGAGCCACCTTGTGCGCTCGTGTCACCCAGGAGATTGAACAGGCAATGAGTAAAGGGCGGAAAGCTATATTCAATCAGAAGGAGGAGCAAAATGAACGCAGTAGGGATCGATGTTTCCAAAGGGAAAAGCATGGTGGCTGCCCTGCGGCCAATGGGCGAAGTGGCATTGCTGCCACAGGAATTTCTCCACACCGAGATCGGCTTGGAACAGATGGCTTATGCCATCATTGCGCTTGGAGAAGATACCCGTGTCATCATGGAGGCCACCGGTCGCTACCATGAAGCGGTTGCTGCGGCACTGCATGAGTACGGAATCTTTGTCTCTGTCCTGAATCCGCTGTACATCAAGCAGAGCGGAGGCGGTTCTATCCGCAAGGTCAAGACTGACAAAGCAGACGCCATGAAGATCGCCAAGTACGGCCTTGACAACTGGGTGGATCTGCGGGAATATACTCCCATGGGTACTGTAAGGCAACAACTGAAACTGTGCAGCCGCCAGTACGACCTCTACATGAAAACGGTGGTGTCGCTGCAAAACAATCTCATTTCTCTTACCGACAAGACATTTCCCGGCGTGAATGAACTGTTCTCCAGCCCGGATCGTGCGGACGGCCACCAGAAATGGGTGGATTTTGTCATGACCTTCTGGCACTGCGACTGCATCTGCCGCGTCAGCGAGAAGGCGTTTACCGACCGATACCAGAAATGGTGCAAGCGCAAGGGCTACCATTTCAGCGCAGAGAAAGCGTCGGACATCTACGCAGGAAGCTGCGGCCATTTCACCACACTGCCGAAGAACGACAACACGAAGCTGCTCATTACCACAGCTGCGCAGCAGCTGCTTGCAGGCAAGATGACGCTGGCCGCATTGCGGGCCGAGATGACCCGTCTTGCCAGGCAGCTTCCCGAATACGATACTGTGTGTGCCATGTATGGCGTGGGTGAGACCACAGCCGCACAGCTTATGGCTGAAATTGGGGATGTGCGCCGTTTTCCTCGCCGCAGTTCCATTGTGGGCTTCGCCGGCGTTGATCCGGCTGTAGACCAGTCGGGCAAGCATGAGGCACAAAGCACGCCTACGACCAAACGCGGTTCACCGCATCTGCGGAAAACATTGTACCAGATCGTCTGTACCTACCTGAGAAAAGCCCCAGCAGATGAGCCGGTGTACCAGTTTCTCGATAAGAAACGTGCCGAGGGCAAGCCGTACTTTGTCTATATGACCGCCGCGCAGAACAAGTTCCTGCGCATTTACTATGCACGCGTGAAAGAGTGCCTTGCAGCCTTTGACGCGCGGCAGGATACCGCGCAGAACTAAACCCACCGACAACTCCATGG
>SFJN01000301.1 GCA_004555055.1 Bacteroidales bacterium
AATATTAGAAAAGCTCGACTTCTCCAGATCGCCGACCATGTGGGGCGGCACCCGGAAAATTCGAGCGATTTCATTGATTTGGAACTTGCGCGTCTCTAAAAACTGCGCCTGCTCCGGTGCGATGGAGATCGGCGTGTATTTCATGCCTTCCTCCAAAATGGCGACCTTCCCGGCATTCTGGCTGCCGGAGAAGCCCTTGTTCCAGCTCTCGCGCACGCGGTCTGGGTCCTTCACTGTGCCGGGGTATTCCAGCAGGCCGCCCGGTGTCGCGCCGTTGGCGAAGAACTTTGCACCGTATTCCTCGGTGGCAATAGCAAGCCCGATAGCGTTTTTTGCCATCGCAATCGGGCTATAGCCGACGAGCCCGTCAAAGCCGAGGCCGGGGATGTGCAGCACGTCCGAGGGCTTCAGGATCACGGTGCCGGTCTTCATAGTCGGCGCGTCGGAATTGTTCATCTGGTAGCTGTAGAAGAGCTGCCCGGAAGAATCCCGGTCTACCGTCATGCGGTTGGGCATGAGGGGGTAGAGTGCCACGACCTCGCCCTTGCCGTTGCGGATGATCTGCGCGTAGGCGTTTCCCCACAGAAGCAGGTGCGTCATGAGCGTTTCCCGGAAGACGAAGGAGCTCATCTCAGGATTCGGCTCGTCGTGTAGCAGCAGGTACAGCGGATGTCCGATGGCTTTCTCCTTGCCGCCGTCCTCCTTATAGGTGTACAGGTGAAGCGGGAGCCCTGCGATGGCCTCCGCCAAAATCCGGACGCAGGAGTACACGGCGGTCATCTGCATGGCAGAGCGCTCTGTCACGGTCTTACCGGAGGTGCTGCCGCCAAGGAAGAAGCGGTAGCTGCTGCCGGAGGTTGCGTTGGTAGGCTTATCGCGGGAATGGAACAGGCCACTCAAAATCCCCATATTCATCACCATCCTTTCAGATAAACAAAATGCCTCTGTCATCATAAACAGAGGCAGTGGATACATTGCCGCAGCGAATCGCCCGGTCCAGCGCCATGATGGTGGCGACCGCGCCGTCGATCTTCTCGGTGGAGCGTTCCTTGTCAGCTTTGATGTTGCCAGCAGGGTCTGTCCGAATATAAATGTTGTCCATCATCCAGCGCAGGACCGGATGCCCGCCGTGGGCGATCCGCTTTTCCAGTACCAGCTTCATGAGCTCCTTCGTCGGCGGGGACATGTCCTTGAAGCCCTGACCGAAGGGCACGACGGTAAAGCCCATGCCCTCCAAATTCTGGACCATCTGGATCGCGCCCCAGCGGTCGAAGGCGATCTCCCGGATGTTGAATTTTTCGCCCAGACGCTCGATGAACTTTTCGATATAGCCGTAATGGACCACGTTACCCTCGGTGGTCATCAGGTACCCTTGGCGCTCCCAGACCTCATACGGAACATGATCGCGCCGGACGCGCAGGTCCATCGAATCCTCCGGAATCCAGAAGTACGGGAGAACCACATACCGGTCATCCTCGTCGGTGGGCGGGAACACGAGCACGAACGCCGTGATGTCAGTGGTGGACGAGAGGTCGAGGCCACCGTAGCAGACCCGACCCTCCAGATCATCCTCATTCACCGCGAAGGCGCAGGCGTCCCATTTCTCCATCGGCATCCAGCGCACCGCCTGCTTGACCCATTGGTTCAGGCGGAGCTGCCGAAAGGCGTTCTCCTCGCCGGGATTCTGTCTGGCCGATTCGCAGGCGGCCCGGACCTTGTCGATCCCAACCGTGATACCCAGCGACGGGTTGGCTTTCCTCCAGACCTTCGGGTCCGTCCAGTCCTCGGATTCATCCGCGCCATAGATCACCGGGTAGAAGGTCGGGTCGATCTTCCGGCCCTCAAGGATGTCCTTGGCCTTCTGGTGCGTTTCGTAGCAAATGGAGTGGGTGTCGGTCCCGGCGGTGGTAATCAGGAAGTACAGCGGCTGCATGCGGGCATCGCCAGAACCCTTGGTCATGACATCAAAGAGCTTCCGGTTGGGCTGCGTGTGCAGCTCGTCGAACACGACGCCGTGGATGTTGAAGCCATGCTTCGAGTAGGCCTCCGCCGACAGCACCTGGTAGAAGCTGTTGGTGGGCTTGTAG
>SFJN01000302.1 GCA_004555055.1 Bacteroidales bacterium
GAATCAGGCGTTGCAGGATTTGGATGAAATCTACGGCTATATTGCGAGCAACCTACAGGAGCCGGGGGTTGCTGCGGAATTGCTGGATGCGCTGGAATCCGAAATCTTGTCATTAGAGTACCTGCCTTATCGCTGCTCGGAGCGCCGGACCGGTTCCTTTGCACACAGCGGGTATCGGCAGCTCATGGTAAAGAACTACATTGTCATTTACCGAATTGACGAAGCACACAAGCAGGTTCTGATTGTGACAGTGCGTTACGCCAGAAGTTCATTTTGAAGGAAGCCGGAGGGACAAAGCATCCCTCCGGCTTTTCAGATTAGTGGAGCTTCTTCTTATTCAGAATCAGCAGAACGGTTACGGAACCGGCCATGAGCAGGACACCAGCCAGGGTAATCATCATGGTGCCGTTGTCACCGGTCTTGGGCAGGTCAAAACCGCGAGTGTTGACCACAGTCAGGGGTGCCTCTGCGTTGGCGCTGCCGTTATCCTCCAGCATGGTGACTTTCTTGCCGTCCACGGTAGCGGAAGCGGTCAGCAGCTTGTGTTCCAGATGCTTCTGGGGCATATTGTGCAGGTCGCCGTTGTCATGGATGATGCTGGCGTACCGGGGATCGTTCTGAATCAGACCCAAAACATCAGTGCCATAGATGCCGCAGGAATCGGCGGTGTCCTTTCGGGAAATGACCACATCAATGCCCTGCTTCAGCATCACATAGCCGCTATCGGTACGAACCTCGGTCAGGGTGTAGGTATCGTCCTCCAGACCCTTGACGATAATTCTGCCCTGGGCATCGGCGGTCTTGACGGGGACGAAGTGGGTGGCATCTGCCTTATCGGTTACATGGTCCACCACATAGTAAACGCCCTCGTCCTCGTTCAGCTCCGCTTTCACAAAATAGTTGTCGGTCTTGTTCTGAATCAGGAACTCCACCTTGGAGAAATCACCCTTGCCGTCGGAGAACAGCTTGGTCAGATCAATGCCGTAGGTGAATACATGGCAGTCGTCCACCAGAGTGTCGTAGTAATTCTGGGAGCTGCGCTTCCAGGTCAGGACAACCTTGTTATCATTGCCCTTGTCACCGAATACTAGATCCTTGCTGCTGTCCAACTTGGCGGCGTAGGTGATTCTCACGGTGCAGTCGGAATAGCCGGAGTTGACCATGGAAGCACCAGAGTACACAGCCTTGGAGGTGTTGATCTCACTCAGACCGGCAGCGGACATCTCAATAGTCATAACGGATTCCCCGGCATCGGTGGTGTTGTAGGCTACGGTGAACTTTCCGTCAGCCTCCGTCCACTTGGCAACGGAATCGGTGCAGGTAGCGTCGGTGAAGAACTCCAGAACCACATCACCCTTGGTGTAGGTCAGACCCTTGGACAGGGTATCCACAAAGGTATAGCAGGACAGGTAGGTGGATTCAGAGGTGATGGAAGGCAGGGTGGAAATGATCTGGTAGTCAATGGTATCGCCAGCGGAAGCGGTGCCGATGTGGGCATAGGCATCGGTCTTGCCGGTGTCGTTCTTGTTTTCACGCAGGGTCTTTTCCAGAGAGGGAATGCCGGTCAGGTTCTTGGGGTACAGGGTGATGTCGTAAATCCAGCGGGTGCCGCCGTCCGTGGCGTTGGTGCCGTTTACGGAAGTCATGGGAACGGATACCAGGAAGGGATCGGTGGTGGACACGACCATTTCGGGAACCTTGGTTTCCACGACCAGATACAGACCCAGCGGCAGATTTTCTGCCTTAGTCTTGCCGTAGGCATCCGTCAGGGGCATGGCAGCGCCGCCGTTTGCGGAGATGTAGGCTTCCAGCGCATTTTTTACTACGGTGGAATTGGATTCCAGCGCCGCAGCCAGAGCGTCGATCAGCACATCGGACTGATAGTAATACTTAGTGGAATCCAGAGTGTCCGCATTGGTGTAGCGCTGTGCGCCGTCCGTCAGATTCAGGGCCTTCAAGAAGTCCGCGCCCTTGGTCTTGTCAATGGCGTACAGCACTTCCACATGGCTGTCGGTACGGCTGTCGGCTTCGGACTCGGAGAAGGTCACGATGTCAGCTACCTTCACATAGCTGAACTCCACG
>SFJN01000074.1 GCA_004555055.1 Bacteroidales bacterium
GATCAAATGACGCATCCCCGCAATAGGTTCATTATGGGTGTAGGCGATGACCCGCGCCTTTAATTAAGCCCGCACCTTTAATTAAGGGATGTTCTATAAATTAGCTTGAGGCGGGTTTTAGACTATTGCGCAGTAGGTTTCTGTTCTGCAAATACGCGCATAGCGGGCTATGTAAGTATTTGTAGAACAGATAGATACAAGCAAGAGGCAAAAAAAACGCCCAAGCATTAGAGCACTTCTCAGAATGTTTATAAAACTAATTTATAGAACATCCCTTAAGAGAGTGTGTGCAATAGTATCACTGCAAAAAAAGGACCTGTACCGACGTAGTATATGCATACTCCCGTCCGTCTAATTATTAGAATTTTCGTAATTTTGCAAACTCACATCCTTTTTTTCCAAAAAGAACACATGGAATACATTCTCACCACTGACAAGGTCTGCAAACGTTTCGACAAGCATACCGCGCTCGACCAGGTCAGCATCAGCGTCGGAAGCGGGCGCATCTTCGGCCTCCTCGGTCCGAACGGTGCCGGCAAGACCACACTCATACGCATCATCAACCGCATCACCGCCCCCGACAGCGGGGAAGTCATATTTGACGGACACCCCCTTGCGCCGGACGACGTGAGGAACATCGGATACCTGCCCGAAGAACGCGGACTCTACAAGAAGATGAAGGTGGGCGAACAGGCCATCTATCTGGCACAACTGAAGGGCATGTCGGCACGCGACGCCCGGAAACGCCTGACGGAATGGTTCGAGAAATTCGACATCATGCCCTGGTGGAACAAGAAGCTCGAGGAACTCTCGAAGGGCATGCAACAGAAGGTGCAGTTCATCATCACCATCCTCCACGAGCCGAAACTGATGATCTTCGACGAGCCTTTCAGCGGTTTCGACCCCGTGAACGCCGAACTGCTGAAGACCGAAATCCTGCGGCTCCGCGATGCCGGACACACCATCATCTACTCCACCCACAACATGGCATCGGTGGAGGACGTCTGCGACGACATCGCCCTCATCAACAACAGCCGGCTGGTACTGTCCGGCAGCGTGGAAGAGGTGAAGCACCGGTTTGCCGACGGACGCTACGAAGTGCACGCCGTTACCCACGAAGAGCAGGCACGCAGCCTGGCGGAGAGCATCCCCGGCGCCACCATACGCCCCATCCTCCCCAGCATGAACGACATCTTCCTCAAAGTTTGTTCCGACAACGCAAAGACTTCTGAATCATGAACAAGATATCCGTCATCATTCTCCGCGAATTCACCACGCGCATCCTGAAGAAGAGTTTCATCATCCTCACCATCCTCATGCCCTTCATGATGGCAAGCATCGTGGCTGTCCCCTTCATCCTCGGACAGTTCGAGGACGACAAGGAGAGTACCATCGCCGTCGTGGACCAGACCGGCCTCTACCGCGATTGCCTGAAATCGAACGAGCGTTACCACTTCGTCTTTTTCGACCAGATGACACCGGAACTCCGCAGCGACACGTCGGAAATCACGGCGGTGCTGCAAATTACCGACGACCTGACCCGCAACCCCAAGGCGGCCTCGCTCGCCTCGACCAGCGAAATCCAGCTCAACCTGACGGAATACGTCGAGAACCAGCTGGCAGAGAAGGTGCGGCACGACAAGCTGGCGGCATACAACATCCCCGAACTTGAAAATATCCTGGACGAGATGGAACAGCCGTTCGCGCTGACCACCCTGAAATGGGACAACGACGGCAACGAGTCGGAAACCTTCGGCGACGTGGCACTGATAGCAGGATGCATCTTCACCTTCCTTATCTACATGTTCGTCATGTCGTACGGCGGCATGGTGATGCAGGGCGTTACAGAGGAAAAGACCAACCGCATCGTGGAGATTATGGTCTCCAGTGTCAAGCCCTTCCAGCTGATGATGGGCAAGATTATCGGTGTGGCCCTGGTGGGATTCGCGCAGATAGCCATCTGGGGCGTCATGCTCGCCCTCATCTTTGCCGGCGCCTCGTACTTCCTCGGTGCCGACACCGTGGCCGAGGCTGCCGCATCACAGCCGGCGGCAGGAGCCGGAGCCATGGCAATGCCCGAAGCATCCGGCATGGCAGAATTCATTGCTATGGCAGGAAGCATCCCGCTCTTTGAACTCGGGGTGATGTTCGTCCTCATGTTCATCGGCGGCTACCTGCTCTATGCCAGCTTCTTCGCCGCCGTCGGCGCCAGCGTCAACGCCCAGGAAGATTCGGCACAGTTCACCATGCCCGTCGTCCTCATCATGGTCTTCGGCATGTATGCCGCCATGGGCAGTGCCGGAAACACCGACGGCCCGTTGGCCTTCTGGTCGAGCATGTTCCCCCTCACCTCGCCCATCGTCATGATGGTGCGCATCCCCTTCGGCGTACCCCTCTGGCAGGAAATCCTCAGCCTGGCCATCCTCTACGGCACCGCCATCGGCATGGTATGGATAGCCGGCAAGATCTACCGCGTGGGCATCCTCATGTACCGCCCCCCCCACTGCAGCCGGACTGTCCCACACATCAGGATGTTCCGGCTGTTTATACGATTTCTTCTACATATTTCCACGAAAAGGAAGGCAGCCGCCGCAGTTCTGCCCTCTACGTCATCCCTACACTCTTTCCTTCCCAACATCTGAATCCTATGCGCAAAATACTTCTGACCCTGCTGGCCTTGCTCCTCACCTTCCCCCTCGGGGCGGTGCTCAAGGAACGCGACCTGGCCCGTACCCTCGGTGTGCTGCGTGCCGAACTCGAAATGTCGTACCTGCAGCAGGAACGCGGCATGCAACGTTTCGTCACCATGCAGGAGAAACAGCACGCCCGGCTGGTCGACTACATGCAGCGTTCCGAACAGATTGCACTGATGCTCTATTCGCAACGCAACGACATACCCTATGCCCGCATACAGGAACGCATCTCGGGCGAAGTGGCACGCTACGACGGACTCATCAAGAACCTTGAGAACCTGCCGCCGCGCGTGAAGATTGACGAAAACGGCAAAATCTACGACCCCACACGCCAGCGGCACGCCGTCGACTCGGTGGAGATGGCCACAATGGCCCGCGTGGACAGCATCGCCAACGACCTCGGACTCAACGACACCACCATCGCCGCCGCCCGCGACAGCGTAATGCAGATTGCCAACGCCTACAAACTTACCCCGCAGCAGCAGGCCGACCGCGACACCTGCCTCATCATTGCCTTCAGAATGCGCGAAAACCTGGCACAGTTCATGGAGAAAATCAACGAGGACAACCTCTACTACACCACGGTTTCCGGAAACGTCGAGGAGCTCTACAACTACGCCCAGGGCTGCTACCGGCACCTGCAGCAGAGCATCTTCTCGAACGGCGGCGACAACTACTTCACCACCCTCCTCAACCTGCCGCACCTGCTGCCGATGGCCAAGAGCGAACTCAACAGCAAGTACAGCACCTTCAACGGCCGCTCCTCGAGCTTCAGCGAATGGCGCGGACCGATTGTGCAGTTCATCATCGTCGTCCTCATCGGATGGGGCATCCTCGCCACCGTCCTCAGCGGCCTGATGCTCCGACTCGTACCGCGGCGCTATCAGCCCTCCGACTTCGAGGCGAAGCACAAACTCTACCGCATCGTGGCAGGCATCTTCATCTTTGTCTTCGCCGTGATGCTCATCCGCCTCACACTCCACCACCACTTCGTGCTCATGGCAGCCAACCTGGTGGTGAACATCGCATGGCTGTCGTTCGCCATCTTCCTCTCGCTCCTTGTACGCATCCGCAACGACCAGCGCCACAACAGCATACGCATCTACCTGCCCATCATCTTCATGGCGAGCATCGTCATCGTCTTCCGCATGCTCTTCGTGCCGAACAATGTGGTGAACCTCGTCTATCCTCCCGTACTCCTGCTCTGCACACTCTGGCAGCTCAAGGTGATGCGTGCCCCCAAGGGTGCCATTCCCTCGAACGACATCCTCTGCACGTCAGTATCCATGGCGGCATTCGTCATCTCCGCCCTCCTGGCATGGGGAGGCTACGTGCTCTTTGCCGTGGAAATCATGATATGGTGGATGTTCCAGCTGGCGGCAGTGCAGACCATCATCTGCCTCTACTACCTGATGGAGCGTTACGAAAACCGCTACGTGCTGCGGAAAATACGCAAGGCACAGCACGAATACGAGGGTGACGGAGAAGGGAACATCGAGACCCACACCTTCAGCGAAGAGGAAAACCGGGAACTCAAGCAACGCGCACGGACAGGAGAGTTCATCCAACTCACCTTCATCTTCGACTTCTTCGCACGCGCTGCCGCACCAATCCTGCTCATACTCAGCAGCATGATGAGCATATGGTACGCCGCCGGCATCTTCGAAATGACGGACATGGTGCGCAACATCTTCTACTACAACTTCATCGACAAGGCCGACGTCATACAGCTTTCGCTCTACAAGATGGTCATCGTCGCCTGCTGCTGGTTCGTGTTCCGCTACCTCAACTACCTGCTCCACGCGCTCTACCACCACTTTGTGCGCATCCGCTCGCAGCAGCATCCCACGAACCAGAACTTTACGCTGGCCGACAACGTCATCTCCATCCTCGTCTGGGGCTGCTTTATCCTCTACACCCTCTTCCTCCTGCAGGTGCCGAAGACCGGACTCTCGGTGGTCACTGCCGGTCTGGCCACCGGTCTCGGCTTCGCCATGAAGGACCTCCTCGAGAACTTCATCTACGGCATCTCGCTCATGACAGGCCGTGTCCGAGTGGGCGACTACATCGAATGCGACGGCATACAGGGACGCGTAGAGAGCATCACCTACCAGTCGACGCAACTCATCACCCTTGACGGGTCGGTCATCGCCTTCCTCAACGCCCAGCTGTTCAGCAAGAACTTCAAGAACCTCACCCGCAACCACCACTACGAACTGGTGAAGATTCCCATCGGCGTGGCCTACGGCAGCGACATAGAGCAGGTGCGCCGTCTACTCATCGACACCATCACGCCCATACTCCACGTCAGGATTGACGACGGACGTGAGGTGCTCAAGTCGGACAGCGCCATCACCGTCGTCTTCAGCGACTTCGGGGCGTCGAGCGTCGACCTGCTGGTATGCTACTGGATTCTCGTCGACCAGAAGGCACGCTTCAACGCACTCGTCAAGGAAAGCATCTACAACGTGCTGACGAAGCAGGGCGTAGAGATACCCTTCCCGCAATGCGACGTCCACATCAAACAATAAGTTTGAATCTCCGTATTTCGGCATTGTAACTGACAAAATGCCTATACTACAGCGTTTTCTGCAACTTATCATGGACGGAAGTACCAAGGATTAGGGCAGAAAACGCTATTTTTGCAGAAAAGTGACTCCATAAATTATCGACATCTCCATCTTTCCTTAAACCCTCGATGAAACATACGAAAACCCTATTCGGTGCCATGGTGCTGCTGGCAAGTGCCGTCAGCGCGGCTACAAACGGCATAGCACACATCACCGGACAACAGACCACAAGGGCGAAGGCCGCCACTAACAGCACCTTCATCATCAACGAAATCATGGTCGACAACACCGACATGTTTCTTGACCCTTCGCTGAACTACGGCGCGTGGATTGAAATCTACAACCCCACCGACGCCACCATCAACCTGAAGAACTACTATGTGAGCAACGACCCGTCGAATCCGAAGAAGTTCCACCTGCAGTCAGGCACGGTGAAGCCCCATGGCTTTGCCAACATCTGGTTTGACCATTACGAGGCGAACCTCGAGACACAGGTCAACTTTAAGCTCAGCACCGAAGGCGGCACCGTACTCATCGCCGATGCCAGCGGCAACATCCTCGCACAGGAATCGTTTCCCGCTGCCATCAGCCGCGCCAGCTATGCCCGCACCACCGACGGCGGCGACACCTGGAAATGGACGGCCGAGCCTACGCCCGAGGCTACAAACGCCACCAGCACCTTCGCCGACAGCCAGCTGGCGGCACCGGAAATCGAAGCCGACGAATGGCTATTCGACGCCTCGGCTGCCGTAAGGGTACATGCTCCCGAGGCCGGAGCCACACTCATCTACACCACCGACGGGTCCACACCGACCCTCACAAACGGCAACGAGGTGCAGACAGGAAAGACCCTCTACCTCTACGAGACCACCCCGCTGCGCGTACGCGCCTTCAAGGACGGCTACCTGCCCAGCACCGTCGTCACGCAGACCTTCATCGAAAACGACAAGGACTTCACCCTCCCCATCCTCTCCATCGCCACCGACAACGCCAACCTCTACGACGACTACATGGGATGCTACGTCCGCGGCACCAACGGCATTGCCGGACGCGGACAGACCTCGCCCTGCAACTGGAACCGCGAATGGGACCGCCCCGTCAACTTCGAATACTTCACCGCCGACGGTACGCTGCGCCTGAGCCAGGAAGCCGACTTCGCCGTGGCAGGAGGATGGAGCCGTGCCTACGAACCACGTTCCTTCAAGATCAAGGCCGGCAAACGCTATGAAGGAAAGAACACCCTCGACTACCCGTTCTTCGAACGCAAACCCTTCCTCAAGTACAAGACCCTGCAGATGCGCGGCGGCGGAAACGACTACGGATGCCGCCTCAAGGATGCCGCCCTGCAGAGCATCATACTCACCTCCGGACTCGACGTGGAGGGACAGGAATACCAGCCCGTGGTGTTCTACATCAACGGACAGTACAAGGGTCTCATCAACATGCGCGAACCTAACAACAAGGACTACGCCTATGCCAACTACGGACTCGGCAGCGACGAAATCGACCAGTTCGAAATCGGGCCCGACTCCTGCTACTCCCAAATGTGCGGAACGAAGGACATCTTCGACTATTGGGTGATGCTGTCGGACAACGCCGAAGACGATGCCTACTATCAGGAAATCTGCGACATCGTCGACATCGACGAATACATCAACTATATGGCATCGGAAATGTTCATGGGAGCTGTCGACTGGCCGCGCAACAACGTCAAGGGATTCCGCAAGATTGACGGCGGACGCTTCCGCTTCGTGCTCTTCGACCTTGACGGCACACTCAGCACCACCTCGCCCTTCAAGACCCTCGAAGGCCAGGAATATGCCTACGGCGATGCCGACTGGAACAACGGCGGAAACCGCCTCTATCTCCACAACGAGTTCGTCACCATCTTCCTCAACATGCTGAAGAATGCCGACTTCCGTAAGAAGTATGTCGACACCTTCTGCCTCATCGGCGGCAGCGTCTTCACCCCCGAACGCGTCACCGCCATCGTCGACAGCCTTGCCGCACGCACCGCTGGCATGATGGCCTACGAAGGCGCATCGCCCTATGGCACCGCCAACAGCATCAAGAGCACCTTCAACAACACCGGACGCTACGACCAGCTGCTCTCCTCGCTTAAAAGCTACACCGCCTTCAACATGAAGAAGAGCAGCGAACAGAGCGTAAAACTCTCATCGAACACCGGCAAGGGACGCCTCTTCGTCAACGACATTCCCGTACCCACCGGCAAGTTCGACGGCAAACTCTTCGCACCCGTCGTCTTCCGTGCCGAAGCTCCCGGAGGATACCGCTTTGCAGGATGGGTGGGAGCCGGAGCCACACTGACGAACATCGTCGACTTCGGCGAGAAATGGAAATACTACGACCAAGGGTCGCTCGACGGCAGACAATGGTACAGCACCACATTCTCCGACTACAGTTGGAGCGAGGGACAGGCTCCTCTGGGATTTGCCAATGTCGATGCCATGAAGTCCCTTATCAACACGACGCTCGACTACGGCACAGACACGCAGGGCAAACGTCCGACCTACTATTTCCGCAAGAAGTTCAACCTTTCGAAGGTTCCCTCGGGCGAGAATGCCCTCCAGCTGCACTACAAGGTCGACGATGGTATGATTGTGTACGTCAACGGCATCAAGGCGGCACAGTACAACATGCCCGACGGCAACGTCACCTACGACACCTACGCCACCACCTATGCCGGCAACCTCCCCGACGAGGGTACACTCACCGTGAGCCCCAGCCTGCTGAACCCGGGCGAAAACGTCATTGCCATTGAGGTGCACAACAGCAGTGCCGGGTCGTCCGACATATTCTTCGACCTGCAGATTGCCGCTGCCGAAATCGGCGAGGCCGACTATCTGAGCACCGAGGCGGAATACACCATGCCCACCACAGGCAATGTGGAACTCACCGCTGTCTTCGAACCCATTGACGACGAAGAGCGCGAGGAGGAAAAGATCTGTCCCGTACGCATCAACGAGGTGAGTGCCGCCAATACCATCTACTGCTGCGAATACTACAAGCGCAACGACTGGGTGGAACTCTACAACACCACTCCCGAACCGATAGACATTGCGGGCATGTACCTGAGCGACAACCGCGACAAACTGCAGAAGTTCCAGATTCCCGCAGCCCAGGAGGGCGACGGATTCACCACCGTCATTCCGCCCTACGGACACTACGTCATCTGGTGCGACAAACTCGAGACCCAGACACAGATGCACGCTCCCTTCAAACTGGCGGCCGAAGGCGACACGCTTTACCTCAGCGACGCCGAAGGAAAGTGGATTGACATCTTCCCCTACCCTGCCCATGGCGGCGAGGAGACCGCGGGACGCTTCCCCGACGGCAGCGACAACTTCTACGTCATGACCAAGCCCACCATGGCGCTCCCCAACCAGATCAACAGCTACTGCACCGCGTTCGTACCCGAAATCATCGATGTGCCTGTAGGTATCGAGACCACCACTACCGAAGCTTCGAACATGAAGGTGTTCTATGTCGACGGACGACTCTGCGTACTCACCGCTCCCGGTACCCGCAGCGCCACCTTCACCGTCTGCAACACCTTGGGACAGCAACTCCTGCGCGACGAACAGACGCTTGACTACGACGGTTCAGGACGCGTATACCTCAACCTCCAGGAGGGATGCTATGTGGCACGCGTTACCGACAGCAACGGCAACCACAAGCAACTCAAGTTCATCGTAAGATAAAAACATCCTGCAAACCTTTTCCGGGAAGGATTTCTGACCGAAAAGCCGCATACCGCCAGGCGGGGAACTGCACATCACCGGATGCAGTTCCCCGCCTACTTTCGTATCCTGTACCGACTTGCATATCCCATTTTCAGTCTGCTTTCGCAAACATACGGACATCTGCATTGAAAATACGACAGATTTGCTGAGATTTCCTTTTCTAAAAAAAACAAAAAAACGTATATTTGCAAACGGAAGCCTATGGTCGTCACCCGTCTGCGGGGAGACTGTCTGCCATTTTTTTCTTCCTTTCCTACCGCACCGGAATTGCAAAAGACACAGACAATGCCGTGCAACTTTTCACCTTTTTCTGTGTCAAAGTACAACCCTAACCTTCAACCTAATGAAAAAAGCTCTACTTTTTCTGATGCTTTTGCTTACAGGGCTCATGACAAACGCTCAACCAGCCCACGCACAGGGTACGCAGGAACCGCTGCTGCGCTTTGCCTGCCTGAGCGACATCCACAACGAACTGTCGATGATTTCGCCCACCGACCCTGCCAACATCCGTCTGCGCACCGCACTCCTCACGGCACTCGACAGCATCAGCCGCGACAATGCCCAGCTCATCGTCCTCGGTGGCGACTACACCAGCGACTGCACCATAGCCGAAACCAACTGGCTACAGCACCGCAAACTCCTTGCCGAGGCGGTAGAAAAAGCCATCACTCCCGATGCCGACGGTCGCAGACCGGCTATCTACTGCAACGGTAACCACGACTACGAAGTGGCCAACTTCGACAATATTCCTAAACCCTACAATGCCGGTGACTACTACACTTTCCCCATGAAGGAGCAGACCGGCAAACTCTACGCCAACGAATGCTTCTACGAAGAGGCTCCCAACGGTGCACTGGGCACCATGAAGTTGCTTGCTGCCTACCACTACGTCATCGCAGGTTTCGACTTCGTCGTTCTCAATGCCGGAAAGTACTTCTTCAAGTCGGCATGGGACTACCAGTATTCCATGGAGAGCGTGGAATGGGTGGACAAGAAACTCGATGAAATCTACGCCTCCGACCCCAACAAGACGGTGTTCTTCATCTCGCACCTGCCCCTCGACGGCAGCAAGGGTGCCACGGTGGGCAAGACCCTCCTCAGTTCGGCAGCATCTACCAAGGCTCTCCGTGCTGCACTCCTCAAGCACCCCAACCTCATCAATATCTACGGACACGACCATAGTTCAAAGGCCAACAGAAGTTTCTACGAGACCTCACTCTCGCAGCGCATCACCCATTACGACTCCAACGGCAACATCTACGAGCCCAAAGAGGAAGATGATCCCGTGCGCCCCTCCACGCTCGAAGTGACCCTGAAGAACCTTGCCAACGGCAAATATCTCGGCTTCGACAGCTACAACCTCAACGTCATCGACGAGCCCAACCGCTTCACCGTCAGCAACTCCACCGCTGTCAGCGGTACACTCGCCTTCTTCGGCGACAACGCCCCCACCAACAACAACGGATACATCTATTGCGGTTCCAACGGACGATTCTCCGGAAACTCCGACCTCCTTGCCGCCTCGAGCGTACTCCTCTACGAAGCCGGAAAGCCCGACGCCGAGGGTAACTTTACCGCCACACGCGTGGAATGGCCCGAATTCGGCAAAAACTATGTCCTTGTCAATCTCTGCTCCAAAGGCGGATACTACGCCCTTACCAACGAGCCCTACAGCGCAGGCACCACCAGCCAGCGCATGGTGGGACTCAAGGTCAGCGACGACCAGCCCGCCGACCAGCTCACCTTCAGCACTCCAACCGTTGTATGGACCGTCAACGACTTCAACAACGGCGAGGTCAGCGGAGGCGGAGAAGAGGAAGAACCCCAGACCGACGTCTTCTATATCCAGGACCAGGACGGCAACTACTTCGACTACAAGGACAACATCAACATGTGCATCATCGGTCCCGATGCCAGTGTCAGCCAAGGTTTCCGCATCAGCAAGTCCACCGCCACCGCCGCTCCCTGGGCCAACTCCAAGAGCGTGCAGCTCCTGAGCCTCTGTAGTGCCGACGGACGCTACCTCTACTGCGGCAGCAACGGCAAGTTCTCCGGCAACACCCAGGCCAGCAACACCGGCACCTGCCTATGGCTCTATGAGGTGGAAGGCGACAAGGCCGTACGGACCGACGAACCGACCTCCGGAAAACAATACCTCATCGTAGGCTACAAGAAAGGCACCTACTACCAGATGCTTAACACCAACAACGGCGGCACCACAAACGATGACCTCCGCGAAGACAGCGAGGCCCTCGACGTGACGGAACTCACCGACGAAATGACCTTCAACGGCAACACCGCAGCACTCTGGACCCTCACCGCTGTACCAAGCGATCCTGGTAGCGAACCCGAAGAACCCGGCGAACCGAGCTTCATGAGCATCTTCATGGGTTCCATGCGCTACAACAGCCTCGACACCAACGCCACACCCGGTGTGAAAGACTCTCCCATCATCCAGGGACTCATCGTCACCGTATATGAAGACAAGGTGGTATTCACCGTGAAGAACTACGGCGAGACCGGAGAGCTCCAGGGCAGTGCCGTCAGCACCTTCCTCACCAACCCGCTCCCCGACTACGTGGTGAAACGTACTGTCACCTGCACAGGAGGCAACGGCGAACCGCCCCTCAACTCCTTCTGCCACACTGAGGCCGACCCCAAGGAGAACTCCTACGTCAGTGCCTTGAGCCGCATTGTGCTCACCTTCGACGAGGATGGCGACCAGCCCGCCTCGACAGATGCAGCAAAAACAATTGTAGTGACCGATACCGACGGCAACCAGATAACCACAGGAACAGCCGAAATGGGCGCTGCAAAGGGAGCCACGGAAAAGGATGTGGTCATCACCTTCGCTGATGTAGTCGACAAACCCGGAAAGTACACCGTCATCTTCCCCGAAGCTTTCGTCTACAGCACCCTACGCCCGGAAGCCTACAATCCCGCATTCACCATCACCTATTTTGTGGAAGAGGCGACCCTTCCCCTCGGCGAACCCATCAGCGACCTCACCCAGCTTTCGAACGAAAAGGCCTACCTCCTCTACAATCCCATCGACATCGTCTATGCGGTCTACAACCCTGACCATGCTCCCAAAATCTGGGCAGCCAACCAGAAGGGCAGCACTTCCTTCAGCGCCTCTGTACCTGCCATCGACGTCACCGATCCCGGAAACAGCTGGATGGCCATCCAGAAGGACGGAAACTTCTACCTCTACAACCTCGGAGCCCAGATGTATCTGACCACTCCCGACTACCAGGGAACGGCTGTGCCTGCTGTATTCTCCGTCAATCCCACCGAACTGACCGTGGAGAACCGCAGCAGCGACGGCTACTTCGCCTTCACTTCCGTTCCGGGAAACTACCTATCCTATTTCTGCTCCGCATCGCAGTTCTCCGACCGCTTCATGACCAACTGGTCGAGTGACGACCACGGCTGCGCATGGGTACTCATCGAGAACCCCAACGTAGAGGCCGACCTTGAAGTCATAAACACCATCATCACCGGCATCGACCATGTCACAACCGTGCAGGAGAACCTCATCTACAGCCTCAGCGGCATACGGATGAACGGCAACGCCGCCCTCCTGCCGAAGGGTGTATACATCATCAACGGCAAGAAGGTGGTCAGCAAATAAGACATCACCGGCGTTTCCACTCCCTCCCTGTCGGATGAGGTGACGAGCAGCCTGCTCACATCTTTACCATGGCAAGGAAATGCCGCATGCACGTTTTCTCCCCCCTACATACGAGGCTGTGTCAAAATGAACTGCACCCCAAAAGTTAGACAAAAAACTTTTGGAGTGCAGTTTGTTTATGAAAAGGACATTCACAGAGAAGCTCAAAATAGTAAGCCAAGCACACTTTACGCTCGACTGGTGACAACCTTCGCATCCTTGTTTTCATCCAGAGTAGTGAGCTGTATGAAAGGACAGTCCGGGAAAGCTCCTAATCAATTATTGAATTTCATGATTATGAGGTGCGGTATGAAGAGCAAATCGTGATATGGCTTTTGAAGTGCCTGAGCGATTGTATAAAGCTCGCGCTTGTCGCTACCGCTGTTATTTGACTGCGACTTGCCAGGAACAGAGCCGACGAGGTTGCTGTGAACTCTCATGGTGAAGCAGAACATGTTGACAGCCTCTTGGATGTCGGTAGCCCAGTCGCCGCCCTCCTTATCTGAATCGATTTTGTTGATGACAACCTCGTGCTGTACTTCTCCGGTGGGCGAAACGTAGAACGTAGAGAAGAGTGCTTTGCCAGAGTTCTCGGCACCTGTAAGGAAGTCAATGATCTTCCGTTTCTCCTCGACCACACGATCCTGCATCTTCTTCGGGTCGGTTATGCGTTCCTGCTTGAAGATGTTCTCCCAATATTTGGCGCTGACTTCGATTTGGTATTTGATGGGTGCAGAATTCTTCAGCTTCGCTTCCTTCGCCATACCGATGAGCTGCTTGATATTGTACCATTTACCTTTGAACAGCGAGGCGTAGTATGGAATAGGATAATAGGTGGAATCAGGAGTCGGCACGCAACTGACGATAGCAAATTTTCTCAGATGCGTATTTCGCTGGAGCCTGTCCTGCAGGTCGTGCCAAGGACAATCAAGGCTGAGAAGCGGAATAATCTCCACATCATTGACTGACGAGAGCGACTTCTTTCAATTACCATAGAGGACATTTTCAATGACTCCATGCTTATTGGCGGGAGAGAATCGGCAGTAGCAAGCTTCCTTTCGGTGGAGTGAAACGATGTGTTTACCCTCGTTTCGAGGATGATCACAGAGACACACCAGCCGAAATGCTTGAAATCCTGGCACACACCGAGGAAATATGTCGCCATATTATTGCAGAGAAGGAAGTCCTGGATCTCATCTTTGACTTGCTTCGTGCAAGCCTCGGTGTTATACTTGAGCCCATTGCCGTAGCACACACTTCAGCATTGAAGATTTGACAGGTAGAAAGCGTCTCGTCGCTCTCTATCATGTCAAGAACGTGGTACGGCAAGAGATTGTCACCACCCCACGGCATATATTGGATGCCGCTGGAGAGTGTCACGGGAACTATTTCGCCATCTTCACGGAAGACTTTACCAGAGTCAACGGTAAAGGCGACTGAGGCAGAGGCGGTGGGCAGTTGCTCGACGGAAGAGAGCACAAGCCCACTATCATAAAGACTGAATTGCTTTGAATAAGATTTCGGCATAACTTAACAGTTTGTTGAGTTCTGGCTGCACTCAAAAGAACTGAAGTAAACTTCGTTCTTTATTCGTTTGCACAGAACTTGAAGTATTATTTTACTGCAAAGTTATGCCGAATATGTGGTTGGGGAAAAGACAGAGGTTTCTATTTCCTAAATGGGGCTGTAAGGATAGAGTCATCCAAAGGCCCAACTGCA
>SFJN01000303.1 GCA_004555055.1 Bacteroidales bacterium
TGTAAAGCCTTATAACAATAGCCGTGGTCATAATGATGGTAAAAGAGCTAAGGCTTATAAACAATTATTGACCTCTATAACAAAACTTGTAGTAGTGCCGGAAATCGCTACAAAGATACGTGCTTATGCCAATAAAAGTGCATTGTTTGCCGTTCGTCTCAAAGATATGTCTAATGAGAGGAAATCATCAGTTCTCGCAACGATGCGACGATTTTCTGATTTTGCACGCTCAATTCAAGACGGTGCCACATTAAATATGGGAAACGGATTCACTTTTGAAGTAGTGCAATATCCGACGATTTATCAATGGTAAATTGCTTAACATCAAGTTTTTTTTTAACGCTTATTTGATATTATTGCGTCTCTATGTGGATTGATCTTGATTTCGTGAGTTTAACATTAAATTGTATAATTAATCCATAGTTCTTATTGTAATAAGTTGGGGAACAATTAAATATCCCCGCTTTTTCCCTTGTATATTCAAAATCCGTATACCGTGACCGGGGACGGCAAGAGGAAGTACTCCTGCCTGCATTGGGGCACTGTGACGGATGGTCTCAAGTTTATCCCGGGCAAGCAGTACCTGTACGCCTCTCCGGAGGAACGGGCCAGGCTGATCTTTCCCGAAGGGTGGGACCTCAGCGAAATAGATAAGCTTCAGAGCAATCGCGGGCAAGGCCGTCCTGCATACGAGGGTGCGGACGTCAATCGTTTCTATGGCGACGTCTGGCTCATGGAGCGGGTCGCGGACAAGGTGGGGCTCCGGACGGACCTGATGGCGACGTTCCATGAGAACGCGGAAATCGTGAATGATGTCCTCACCCTTGCCTATTACTCATTCGCGACCGGAAACAGCTGGAGCAGAGCGGCCAGATGGCAGAAGCTGGAGAAGGCTCCGTCCTCAAGGGAGCTTACCCCGATGACGATAACCCGCCTTACGCATTCCATCTCCGAGACCGAAAGGATGAACCTGTTCAAGTACAGAGCCGACAGGCTGGACAGGGACGAGCTGTGCGCCGTCGACTCCACGACCAGATCCGCATACGGCAGTTCGCTCGCCGACATCAAATGGGGCCGGAACAAGGAGCGCGTCCCTCTGCCGCAGACTTCAGAAGTCGTCGTCTATTCGCTTGACAGCCATATGCCCGTGTATTACAGGACCTTTCCGGGCAACATCCCTGACTCCAGAAGCGTGGAGACCATCCTCACCGACATCAGCCACGCCGGTTTCCCGAGGGTTATCCTGGTGACGGACAGGGGCTACGAATCGGTTCAGAACCTCGAGAAGTACATCCTCCGCGGCCAGCCGATGATAATGTGCGTCAAGATGCGCCAGAAGATTGTCCTTGACAGGATTGCCGAGTTCGGGACCATCGGGGGAAAGCCGGGGGACATGCTTTTCGACACGGAGAGCAGGCTGTACTACAAGCAGTATGACCTGGAATACGACGTGAGGGGCAACGGCGACTCCGTCCACAAGGCCGACCGCATGAAACTCGACCTGTTCTTCGACCCCTTCCGCAGGGCCGCGGAGCAGACTGAACTCGAAGTCGCGGTCGAGATGCAGCGCAGAAGCCTCCAGTCCATACTCGATGCCGGCGGGAGCGTGGACGACGATGAGAGCATAAAGAAGAACTACAACTGGTACGAGGTCTCATATGACAAGAAGGACCGCAAGCTGCTTTCCTTCAGCCTCGATGAGAAGAAGATAGAGAACGTGAAGAAGACATCCGGCTTCTTCGGATACATCACCCTCGGCCTTGACTATACCGCCCTGCAGACCCTTGATGCGTATAGTCTCAGGGATGAACAGGAGAAGTACTTCTGTCAGATGAAGACCCAGATGGGCTTCGACCGTCAGCGCAACTGGTCGGAGGAAGGAAAGACGGGCAGGCTCCTCATCCTCTTCGTCGGCCTGATAATAAGTTCATACGTGCGGCATATCTGGAAGACGACAGGGCTCAAGAAACAGTTCGCTTCAACCCAGGATATCCTTGACGAAATGCGGTCGATCCGCTGCATAGAGCATAATGGTCGGGCCAAGTTCATCACTCCGTTCGTCGGTGCCCAAAAAGATATCTGCAAAGCCTTTGGCTTTGACATCCCTGAAGGTTGCGGAACTGAATACAAATCCAGAAAGGTCTCCCCGAAACGACGCGGACGCCCTGCAAAGGCAAAGACCGTCAAACTTGATAGTTAATTATACAAAAATGTGTTAAATTCACGAGTTTACGGGCAAGGAATGGGCTGACGCCTGCTCTCAGCACTCTGAAATGAAGGTCAGCATGGACGGCCGCGGCCGTGCTAAAGGCAATATCTGGATAGAAAGATTTTGGAAAACGATAAAATACGAGTATATTTACATCCAGCCGGAGGAAAACGGCGCGGATCTGTTCTTTGGAATCAAGAGATTTATTGACGACTACAACTACCAC
>SFJN01000304.1 GCA_004555055.1 Bacteroidales bacterium
CCCCTCCCAAAAAAGTTTTTGGAAAAAATCCTACATTTCCTACACCAGTGCCCCGAATATCCTGTATTTACAGGTGGTTTCGGGTGTAGAATAGGGTGTAGGATTAGGTGTAGGATAGCGTTTTCGGGTGTAGGATAACCTTGGATTTCATCCTTCGTTTTCTCGCCATGGCATAATCCAAACAGCTGACTTCGTCTTCCTCCTTCGCACCTCGGCAATATTCAAGCAAGCTTGACATTGCTCTCGGTTTGTCGTCGGTTTGGCTTCTGCTCATATGGCTTAACGAAAACGTTGTTTTCCGTGCAAAACTGCCCCAAAAAACGGCAAAACAGGTAGGTTTTCTTGTCAGAAGTTTAAGGAAACTGCACGATTCCAACCGGTTTTTTTGCGTACAAGACGTAAGAAATAGAGGGCGGACATCATGCCATGGTGCCGCGGATGGCAGTGTCTGCCTGCAGGGTCTGAAGAACATGGTTCCACACCGTCAGACGGTCGGTCTCGTTCAGAATCTCGTGGCGCATGCCGTCGAAGAGTTTCCAGTCCGTACAGCGGTATCCCACCTGCTTCATCAGTCCGACAGCATCGAGGAAGGCCTTGTCGCTGCGACGGCACGGGTCGTCGGCACCGGAAATGAAGTGTACCGGCAGATTGGCATCGACATGCTGCCATTGTTGCGGCGAATAGCAGTAGCGCATCAGTGCGAAGAGGTTGTAGAAACCGTTGGCGGTGAAAATAAATTGGCAAAGCGGATCCATGTTATATGCCTCCACTACGGCAGGGTCGGAACATATCCATGCCCCCTGGCCCCCCTCGTGTCTGAATGGGCGGTCGAAGGCTCCGAGACTCAGGGCATGGAGCCACTGCGGACGGTAGTGTCCGCCTGCCAGCCACATGCAGAGGCGGGCAAGACCCTGGGCGAGTGGGGTGGCGGGATGCATGCTCGGACTGCCGCAGACGGTGAGCGAGGCAATGGAGAGGCAATGCCGCTTGACAAGGGCACGGACCACAAGCGAGCCCATGCTGTGGCCCAGCAGATGGCAGGGAAGTTGCGGCAGGGCATCGCGGACCCAACGGTGTACTACCAGCGCATCATTGACCATTGCCTGCCAGCCGCCGGCATGGAAATAGCCGAGGTCGCCGTGCTCCATGGCCATGGTGCCGTGTCCGCGGTGGTCGTGAATCACGCAGGCATAGCCTTCCCGGGCCATGAACTGCATGAAGGAAAGGTAGCGTTCCTTGTGTTCGCACATACCGTGTACAAGTTGCAGGATGCCTCGGAGGGGAACATCCGATGGCAACACCTGGAGGACGGAAAGCTGCAGTCCGTCGGCTGAGGCGGGGAGTGAAATGTTGCGGATGGTAGGCATGGGGAGGAGCGAATTTTAGGTTTGGGGGGATGAGGTGTGCCGCTTGCTGCAAATCCACTTTCCAAGACGGTGGGCAAAACCGAGATTGAGGGCAATGACTGCCACACCGCAGAGTCCGCAGAGGCACATGGAGTGCAACGGCATGACGAGGTGCAGACTCCAAAGTCCGTATCCTGCCCAGGGCAGAAGTAGCAGACTGCTGACAAGGCCGGGCACATAACCTCTAACCAGGATGCCCTGTAACAGGTGGACCGCCAGATGCAGGCTGAAAGCCATGAATGCCGCACTCCATATCCACATGGCGTAAGGCCCATCGTAGAGCATGTAGGTGGTAAGTCCCAGCAGCAACAACAATTCTTCGGTGGCAGCAATGGCAAAGGCTGGAGTGGTGAGTCTGGAAAGATGGGCGATGAGGAACCGTAACCGCGGAAAGCGGGTGCAGAGTTCCGGACCGTGGCGTAGCATCCAACGGTGCTGAAATATCAGTTCCTCCACATCGTGGAGTAGGAAGAAAAGGGGAAGTGGCAGAACCAGAGCAAATGCGGAAAAGGCATTCATAGGCAGGGAAAATTGTGTTGTTGTGTGCAAAGATACGGATATTTTCACATTCAACCATATGGTCAGATCTGAATGAGCAGCGAATAATTCAGAATTCCAAGGAAAATGCATCAGAGAAAATGTCAGTAAATACAGGATGTTTCATTGCTGTT
>SFJN01000305.1 GCA_004555055.1 Bacteroidales bacterium
CACGGAGGGACTTCATGGACTTCCTTCTTAGCGAGGTAGAGCCGACCTATTGGAGAGAGATACTTAAACAGACAATCTAAAAACGACAGCGATATGAAAGGAACAGACCATTTCAAAAGAACGATACAAATGTATCTGGAACAGCGGGCTGAGGAAGATACGCTCTTTGCGAAGAAGTACCGCAACCCTGCCAAAAACATAGACGAGTGCGTGACCCACATTCTGAACTATGTGCAGAAAAGCGGTTGCAGCGGCTTCACGGACGGAGAGATATTTGGGCAAGCCATCCACTACTATGAGGAAAACGAGATAGAGGTGGGCAAACCTATGGCGTGCCAAGTGGTGGTGAACCATGTTGTGGAACTCACAGAAGAGGAAAAGGCGAAGATGCTTATCGCCACGGACTATGCCCGCAAGATGGCACTCGACATGCGTATGATAGACCCGAATTATGAAGACCACCCCGACAACAAGGCGAGTCACTGTGCCAAGATGATCGCGGAGTATTACCAAAAATACGACGCGCAGAAGGGAACGCAGTTCGTATTCTCAGATTTGGGGACATACCAGCCGGGAGACGGGTGGAACGTCTATTCGGAAATCAAGCGCAAACTGACGGAGGACTACGGCATACCGCCAAGCGAGGTGCGCTTCATTCAGGAGTGCAAGACCGATAAGGCGCGGAAGGCGGTGATAGACGCCATGAACGCAGGGACGGTGCGTGTGCTGTTCGGCTCTACCTCCATGCTCGGCACGGGTGTGAATGCGCAGAAAAGGTGTGTGGCAATCCATCATTTGGACACGCCGTGGCGACCGTCTGACCTGCAACAGCGTGACGGACGCGGAGTTAGAGCCGGGAATGAGATAGCCAAGCATTTCGCCGGGAACAACGTGGATGTAATCATCTACGCGGTAGAGAAGTCACTGGACAGCTACAAGTTCAACCTCCTGCATTGCAAGCAGACTTTCATCAGCCAGCTTAAAAGCGGTGCTATGGGGGCGCGTACCATCGACGAGGGAGCTATGGACGAGAAATCGGGCATGAACTTCTCGGAGTACATGGCGTTGCTATCCGGCAACACCGACCTGCTGGACAAGGCGAAACTGGAAAAACGTATCGCCTCGCTCGAAGGGGAACGCAAGTCTTTCAACAAGGGCAGGCGTGATTCGGAGTTCAAGCTGGAGTCAAAGACAGCCGAGTTGCGTAACAACACGGCTGTCATAGATGCCATGACGGAGGACTGGAACCGCTTCCTTTCGGTGGCGCAGACCGACAGGGAGGGCAACCGCCTTAATATAATAAAGGTGGACGGTGTGGATTCCACCGATGAGAAGGTTATCGGAAAGCGTTTGCAGGAGATAGCGAAAAACGCCACTACGGGCGGGCTTTACACACAGGTCGGAGAACTTTACGGTTTTCCGATAAAGGTGGTGAGCGAGAGGATACTCAAAGAGGGATTGGAGTTTACCGACAACCGCTTCGTGGTAGAGGGGAACTACAAGTACACCTATAACAACGGACATCTGGCAATGGCTGACCCGTTGGCCGCCGCCCGCAATTTCCTCAACGCTTTGGAGCGCATCCCCTCCATCATCGACCAGTACAAGACTAAGAATGAAGTGCTGGAACGTGAGATACCGCAGTTGCAGGAGATAGCGGGCAAGGTGTGGAAGAAGGAGGAAGAACTGAAACAATTGAAGTCTGAACTTGCCGCACTTGACCGAAAAATACAACTGGAACTTGCGCCGCCCACGCCCGAAGTCGCCGAAAAGGAGAACGAAGGGCAACAGGTCAAGCCGGAAGCGGAAGATGTGCGGAACAGGCAGGCGCAATATTCCGAAAATGCACCGCCGCAGATACGCAATCCATCGGAAAGTATTATCCCCAATCACACCATAACTGGGCATCCGGGGCTGTATGCCAAGGAGGAAACCCGGTTCAAAGGATTGAAAATATAACCTTAGGAATTTTATCTGAAGTATTAATAAGGGCTATCCCAAAAGGTCTAAAAGTAAATTTTATCCTCTCTGCAAGTATCTGTAGGATGGTAACTGCATTTTTTCTTTTTGGGCA
>SFJN01000075.1 GCA_004555055.1 Bacteroidales bacterium
ATGTTCTATAAATTAGCTTGAGACAGTTTTCGAGCTATCGCGCAGTAGATTTCTGTCCTGCGAACACGCGCATAGCGGGCTATGTAAGTGTTTAAAGGAAAGAAAGATACAAGTGAGAGCTTAAAAAGTGGCCAAGCATAAGAACACTCCCTAATTGAATAATAAACTAATTTATAGAACACCCCTATAATAAATAACGGCGGCATCCGTGATCCATGGCTTGAAAACAGCCCCGGACGGGGATGCCTCCTTAAATAATTTTCTTAATAACAAGTTATGGCTAAGAAATTTATTACCTGCGATGGTAACCAGGCCGCTGCGCATATCGCCTATATGTTCAGCGAGGTGGCAGCCATCTACCCCATCACTCCCTCTTCGACAATGGCAGAATACGTTGACGAGTGGGCTGCTCAAGGTCGTAAGAACATGTTCGGCGAAACGGTCCTCGTACAGGAAATGCAGTCAGAAGGCGGAGCAGCCGGTGCTGTTCACGGCTCTCTCCAAGCAGGTGCCCTCACCACCACCTTCACCGCCTCACAGGGCTTGCTTCTCATGATTCCCAACATGTACAAGATAGCAGGTGAATTCCTTCCCTGCGTATTCCATGTTTCTGCACGTACGCTTGCCAGCCACAGCCTCTGCATCTTCGGCGACCATCAGGACGTCATGTCTACCCGCCAGACCGGTTTCGCCATGCTGGCCGAAGGTAGCGTTCAGGAGGTTATGGACCTCGCAGGTGTGGCACACCTCGCAGCCATCAAGAGCCGTGTGCCTTTCGTTAACTTCTTCGACGGATTCCGTACTTCTCACGAAATCCAGAAGATTGAGATGCTCGAGACCGAGCAGCTCTCTCCGCTGGTTGACCAGGAAGCACTTGCTGCATTCCGTCAGCGTGCCCTCACCCCCGAACGTCCCGTTGCACGCGGTATGGCAGAGAACCCCGACACATTCTTCGCACATCGCGAAAGCTGCAACCCCTACTACGAGAGCGTTCCCGAGGTTGTGGAAGAATATATGCATAAGATTAGCGAAATCACCGGCCGCCGTTACGAGCTCTTCAGCTACTATGGTGCCGAGGATGCCGACCGCGTCATTGTGCTCATGGGTAGCGCTTCCGAAGCCGCTCGCGAGGCCATCGACCATCTTACCGCACAGGGCGAAAAGGTCGGACTCGTCAGCGTTCACCTCTACCGTCCCTTCAGCACCAAGCACCTCCTTGCCGCTGTCCCCAAGACCTGCAAGCGCATTGCTGTGCTCGACCGTACCAAGGAACCCGGTGCAAACGGAGAGCCCCTCTACCTCGATGTCAAGGAAGCCTTCTACGGACAGCCCGACGCTCCCCAGATTGTCGGCGGACGCTATGGCCTCGGCTCCAACGATACCACTCCCGCACAGATTCTCGCCGTTTACGAGAACCTTGCACTTCCCGAGCCTAAGAACCACTTCACCATCGGCATCGTCGACGATGTTACCTTCACCTCGCTCCCCAAGAAGGAAGAGATTGCCCTCGGTGGCGAAGGCATGTTCCAGGCCAAGTTCTATGGTCTCGGTGCCGACGGTACTGTGGGTGCCAACAAGAACTCCATCAAGATTATCGGTGAGACAACCGACAAGTATTGCCAGGCTTACTTCTCCTACGACTCCAAGAAGTCGGGAGGTTTCACCTGCTCTCACCTCCGTTTCGGTGACACCCCCATCCGCTCCACCTATCTTGTAACCACACCTAACTTTGTGGCTTGCCACGTACAGGCTTACCTCCACATGTACGATGTCCTCCGTGGCATCCAGCAGGGTGGAACCTTCCTGCTCAACACCATCTGGGAAGGCGAGGAACTTGCTGCCAACCTGCCCAACAATGTGAAGCGTGTGCTTGCCGAGAAGCAGGTGAAGTGCTACTACATCAATGCCACCAAGATTGCCCAGGAAATCGGACTCGGAAACCGCACCAACACCATTCTGCAGAGCGCATTCTTCCGCATCACCGGTGTGATTCCTGTAGAACAGGCCGTTGAGGAGATGAAGCACTTTATCGTGAAGTCCTACGGCAAGAAGGGACAGGATGTGGTCGACAAGAACTATGCTGCCGTCGACCGCGGCGGTGAATATCAGGAACTCGTTGTAGATCCTGCATGGGCACAGCTCCCCGCTGATGTGGCAGAGGCCAAGGACGAGCCCGAATTCATCACCAATGTCATGCGTCCCATCACCGCCCAGAACGGTGACCTCCTCCCCGTGAGCGCATTCAAGGGTATTGAAGACGGTACCTGGCCCCAGGGAACTGCGGCTTACGAAAAGCGCGGTGTTTCGGCATTCGTTCCTGTTTGGGAAGCTGAAAAGTGTATCCAGTGCAACAAGTGTGCTTTCGTTTGTCCTCACGCTTGCATCCGTCCTGTAGTCATGACCGACGAGGAAGCTGCCGGAATCAACGGTGCTACCATCGAAATGAAGGCCCCCGCAGCCATGAAGGGCATGAAGTTCCGCGTACAGGTAGGCGTACTCGACTGTCTCGGTTGCGGTAACTGCGTCGACGTTTGTCCCGGCAATCCCAAGCTCGGTGGTCCCGCCCTCAAGATGGTACCCCTCGAGACCCAGCGTGCCGAAGCCGCAAACTGGGAACACGCTGTCAAGCATGTCACCAGCAAGCAGCATCTTGTGGACATCAAGCAGAATCCCAAGAACAGCCAGTTCGCACAGCCTCTCTTCGAGTTCAGCGGTGCTTGCTCCGGTTGTGGCGAGACTCCATACGTCAAGCTCGTTTCCCAGCTCTTCGGTGACCGTCAGATGGTGGCCAATGCTACAGGATGCTCTTCCATCTATTCCGGATCCATTCCTTCCACTCCCTATACCGTCAATGCCAAGGGTCAGGGTCCTGCATGGGCCAACTCTCTCTTCGAGGACTTCTGCGAGTTCGGTCTTGGTATGGTACTTGCCAACAAGAAGATGCGTGCACGCCTCTCGGCACTGCTCGAGCAGGTGGTAGCTTGCGAAGAAGCTCCTGCAGAGTACAAGGCTGCTGCACAGGCTTGGCTCGAAGGCAAGGACGATGCTGAGGCTTCGCGCGCTGCTGCCGAGGCGCTCAAGCCCTTCATTGCTGAGGGCAAGGCCAAGGGTTGCGAAACCTGCACTGCACTCGACGAACTCAGCCACTACCTTGTAAAGCGCAGCCAGTGGATTATCGGTGGTGACGGTGCCTCCTACGACATCGGTTACGGCGGTCTCGACCACGTCATCGCCAGCGGTGAGGATGTCAACATCCTTGTGCTCGACACCGAGGTTTACTCCAACACTGGAGGTCAGAGCTCGAAGGCCACTCCTCTCGGCGCCATTGCCAAGTTCGCTGCTGCCGGAAAGCGTGTCCGCAAGAAGGACCTCGGCATGATTGCCACCAGTTATGGCTACGTCTACGTGGCTCAGGTGGCTATGGGTGCCGACCAGGCTCAGTGCCTCAAGGCCATCCGCGAGGCCGAGGCTTATCCCGGACCTTCGCTCATCATTGCCTATGCTCCTTGCATCAACCATGGTCTGAAGAAGGGTATGGGCAAGGCACAGGCCGAGGAAGCTGCCGCTGTAGAGTGCGGTTACTGGCATCTCTGGCGCTACAATCCCGCCCTCGAGGACGAAGGCAAGAACCCCTTCACGCTCGACTCCAAGGAGCCCCAGTGGGACAAGTTCCAGGATTACCTCAACGGTGAGGTCCGCTTCCTTGCTGTCAAGAAGCAGTTCCCCAACGAAGCTCAGGAACTCTTCGACGCTTGTCAGGCAATGGCCAAGAAGCGTTACGACAGCTATGTACGTGCAAGCAAGATGGAATGGTAATGCAAATGCCGTCCGCTACGTCGGAGAGTGCCTGACTTTGATTGGTGCTCTTCCGATGATAATATAACAGTTCATCCCTCCCCATCGTAGAGAGATCTGACGATGGGGAGGGGTTTTCTTTTATTATTCTCTTATATTTCATCCTTCGTTTTCTCGCCATGGCAATGATTGTGCAAGGTGAGAGCAGAGCAAAACTTGTTTTGACTATGCCGAGCCGCAGCCAATCATGGATTAGTCAATGATTGTGCAAGGTGAGAGCCGAGGGAAAACTTGTTTTCGACTATGCTGAGCTGCAACCAATCATGGGCAAGCCCAATGAATCGCACTTCTTCGTTTTTCTTTCTTTGCTGTGCATTTTTCTTGCACCTGTCCTCTGTCTTTGCCCAATTTCGTGTGGTCGATGCCGAAGACGGTGAACCCATAGCATGTGCCTATATCCTTTCGCCTCGGGGAAGCGTCCTTGAAATGACCGATTCCGAGGGCCGCGCCTCCGCACATCATGGCAAAGTAAGGGTGACTATGCTCTCCTATGAGTCGCAGACCGTCGATGCCGACAGCGTCCGAAACGGTGAAGTGCGGCTTAAACTTGTGGGATTTCCGTTGCACGAGGCCTCTGCCGCTTCCACCGATTTTCTGAAGTTTTCCACGGCATTCCGCGATGTCTTCCGCAACGACGGACGCATTGTGCTCTACCGCGAAGGTATAGTTGACTATTATTACGACTTTGCGACCCATGAGATGTCGCGAAAAGTCCGTGGAGAGCGAAGATTTGTCCATCCCGACCTTTTTAAAATAGGGAAGAACAAGCCCAATCTTTATGATGACGAATACCTCAATCTCTGCCGGACTGTTTCCATTGAACATCCGGAAAAGATAGGTGAGCGCGGCGATACCACTATATATAAGGGGCGGGTATCGGGGTTTACCGTGGACAGTGTGTCCGTCTGTATCCGCGACCCCAAGCATCATCTGTTCCGCGCCATCATCCGCCAGCACACCTGTCCGGCTCCCGTTTCGAAACTCGTTGACAAACTCCTCCGGTATCGTAAGGAAAAAGACGTCATCGACTGGATGTATTCCGATGAGGACCAGGCATGGAGCCACTTCATCGGTGCCCGCAGTTATCGCAGATGCCAACTCGGGAAGAAGCCCATCCTTGAAGAAAGCACCAAGGACGTTGTCGTGATCGACCGTTGTGTGATGTCTGCCGCTGAAATGCGAGATGATGCAAAACGGGCAGAAAGACTGACAGATTTCGTGCTTCCTGACAACATGCCTGATGTAGGCATTGACAACCTTGAGGAGGCCCTCGAGGGATTGGAATGCAAGGAGTGATTGTATGTAGAGGAAGACGCTCTTTATGACCGTATTTCAATTGTGAGATGTCTTATGGTCCGGTCCGTCCTGTCTCAATTATATCTGCAGATTGCGGCCTTTGTGACGTGCAATTTTGCAGCGAGTCAGCGGTCCCGCGTCCAGTTTACGGAGAAAAAACTTGGAGAAATGGAGGGAGAACCCTAAATTTGCGGTGAGAGGACTGCTGGTGTTTGCTTTTGGCTTTCCGACGGTCACATGCATCCCCCTTACCCATCATACCCTTAAGGGATGTTCTTTAAATTAGTTATTTATTCATTTAAGAAGTGTTCTTATGCTTGGCTTCGCCTTGCTTTCTCGCGACTCGGGATAGCTCAAGCAAGCTTGGCTCTGCTCTCGCTGCTCCATCGCTTGGCCACTTTTCAAACTCTCGCTTGGACTTACTGTGCGATAGTTCGAAAATTGTCTCAAGCTAATTTATAGAATACCCCTTAAATCATCTTTTGAAAACATGTTCAAGAAAATTCTGTTTTCGGCATTTGCCCTTGCCGTTCTGTCAGCCAGTGCGCAGGATGCTCCTGCACCCATAGCCCCGCTTCCCAAGGACTATCAGGTTCGTTGGCAGAAGATGGAGACCTATGCCTTTGTGCATTATGGCCTCAATACTTTCTGCGACCGTGAGTGGGGGTATGGCGATACTGACCCGAAAATGTTCAATCCCACCCGTCAGGATGTGGACCAATGGGTGCGTACTTTCCGCGATGCCGGCATGAAGGGCGTTATTGTCGTGGCCAAACATCATGACGGTTTCACCATGTGGCCGTGCAATCTGACAGAATACAACATTACAAATTCTTCCTATGACGGTCCGAAGAATGCACAGGGAAAGGTCGACCTCCTGCAGGAAGTCCGCAATGCCTGTGACAAGTACGGCCTTGAACTGGGCCTGTATCTGTCGCCTTGGGACCGCAACCATCCGGATTACGGCACTCCTGCCTATATAGACTATTATTATAAGCAGCTCGAGCAGATTCTGACGCGCTACGGCCGCCTCTTCGAAGTCTGGTTCGACGGTGCCAATGGCGGCGACGGATACTATGGTGGTGCCCGTGAAAGCCGTACCATCGACCGCCGTAACTACTACAATTTCCCGCGCATCAACGAGATTGTACACCATTGGCAGCCCAATGCCGTCATCTTCAGCGACGGCGGACCCGGGTGTCGTTGGGTGGGCAACGAGCGGGGTTTTGCCAGTGCCACCAACTGGGCCTTCTTGCGTGGAGCAGAAGTGTACCCTGGCTATCCCCATTATCGTGAACTGCAATACGGCCATGCCGACGGCGATACGTGGATTCCTTCGGAGTGCGATGTCAGCATCCGTCCAGGATGGTTCTATCATCCTGAAGAGGACAGCCGCGTGAAGACTCCCGAACAGCTTGCCGACCTCTACTACCGTTCCGTGGGACACAACGGCACCTTCCTCCTCAACTTCCCCATTAACCGCGAAGGCCGTGTTCATCCCGTGGATAGTGCCAATGCCATCAACTTCCATCGCCTCATTCAGCGCGAACTTTCCCACAACCTTCTCCGTCATGTTCCTGCCACCGTCAGCACTTGCCGCGGCGAACGTTTCAGTGGCGTTATGCTCACCGACGGGGACTGGGACAGCTATTGGGCCACACCCGACGGCACGAACTCCGGAACGGTTGAATTCCGCTTCGCACAGCCCCAGCGTGTCAACCGCCTGATGCTCCAGGAATACATCCCCCTTGGCCAGCGTGTACAGCGGTTCAGCGTACAGGCATTGGTAGGTAACAAGTGGACCGATGTCGACTGTGGTGAAGAGACTACTACCATCGGCTACAAGCGCATCCTGCGTTTCAAGACACTGGAGGCCAAAGCTCTCCGCATAAACTTCGAGGAAGCCCGCGGTCCCCTCTGCATCAACAACGTCGAAGCTTTCTACGGTGGTCCCGACAGCGACCGTGACGTCTGCGAAGCCAGCAAGGGAGAGTTCAAGAGCCTTTCCTTCAATATCCTCCGGAAGTCGGACAGGGAAGTCGTCATCGACTTGGGAGAGGAGCATGTTGTGCGGGCTTTCCATTATCTCCCCGACCAAAGCGAAAACAACAAGGGCCTTGTCCACCAGTACGAACTCTGGACCTGCGATGCCGATGGCAAGCCGCTGAAGAAGCTCCGTGAGGGCGAATTCTCGAACATCCGCAACAATCCCATCCTCCAGAGCGTGTTCTTTGCTCCCACTCCCGCGCGCTATCTGCTTTTCAAGGCCGTGAAGATGGTCCGCGAAGGCGAAAGCGTGGAGTTCGCACGTCTTGGAGTTGAAGATATCTGATTTCAAGATTATCGGTCTGAAATACTCACGGAAAGGATTAGGGGTGCCCTTTTTACCGCCCGCAGACCGCAGTCGGTCAAGATAGAGGGCATCCTTTCCGCTTCATCCTTGTTTTGTGGTACACACTCTATAATATGTATATGAAACGTTATCTTACCCTCGTGATTCTGCCTCTGCTGTTTGCTGTTTCCATGGCGGCACAGGGTGTGAAATACTACGACGAGAGCATCGACCCTATGGCACAGATTGACGAGGCTGTGGCCAAGGCTGCCGCCGAAGGCAAGTATGTGGTTTGTCAGGTAGGCGGAAACTGGTGCAAATGGTGCCGGTGGTTCGCAAAGTTTATCACAGACGATGCAGAAATCAGCCAGACCATCAGCGACAATTTTGTCTATATCCATGTGAACTACGCCAGCGACAAGGACGAGCGTTCGCGCCAGGTCAACCAGCGTTTGCGCAATCCTTCGCGTTTCGGATTTCCTGTGCTCGTCATCCTTGACGAAAAGGGCCAGGTCATCCATACCCAGCAGAGCGACTATCTTGAAGAAGGCCAGGGCTACAACCGTGAGCGTGTGCTGAAATTCTTCCAGAAGTGGACGCCCGAAGCCGTACGTACCGTAGTGCGTTAGTTCCAAGCGCAGAGCCTTTGCCCTCGGACTGCTATGATGTCCCTCCGAACAAACAGCCACAGCACCATCCACCGCTTGTCTGAATACCCTTTTGGCAGGTGGTGGATGGTGCTGTGGCTGTGCTGTTTCGTACCGTTTATTCCCATCTTGAGGGCGCAACATGAGGTCAGACTACCCAGTGAAGAGTATCCTTGGGAGAACTTCCTTGAGGAATATATGCGCTACGTCGACGCCCTCTCTGAAGACGGTGACGGAGTGACGCGCTACGATTGGCTCGAAGAGCTGGAGGAACTGCATCACCAGCGTCTCGACCTCAATGCGGTCAGTCGTGATGACCTGCTTCGTCTGCGTTTTCTTAGCGAGGAAGTGGCTGATTCCATCATAGCCCGCCGTGAGAAATTGCGCGGTTTTTACGATATCGGCGACCTGATGACGGTCAGTGGTCTGAACTTCATGGACCGTGCATGGCTGTCGCTCTTCGTGGCCTTCGGTCCCTATACCGCCGTCCGCGACAGTGCAGATGCCGGTCTGCGCCCCGACGTCTACCGCCTCCCCGAATCCTCTGGGAACCGCTGGGTGGGCGGAAAACATACACTTGCTGCCCGCACCGACATTCCGCTCTATCGCCGTAGCGGATTCCGCGACTACAATTCCGAGAACTATCAGTCGAAGATGTTTCTCGGCCCCAACTTTTCCCATCGCCTCAAATACCGCTACGACTGGCAGCAACAGGTGAAATACGGTTTTACGCTCGACCAGGACGTGGGAGAGCGCATGATGGCATATGGTGCCCGTATGTGGGACTTTGGCAGTGCCTATTTCCAGTATCGTGCCGACAGCCGTCGACGTGCCGGAGGGCGGAGGTTCTACGTTCCCTATGAGGTGGTGGTCGGTGATTATCGCCTTGGCATGGGCGAGGGACTGGTGATGGGCGAGAGCGGATGGAGCAACTTCAACAGCCTGTTGTCTGGTGCCCGCACTTCCCGGGTGAGGTTAAGGCCGCACAGTGGCAGCGACGAAAGCCGTTTCCTGCGCGGAGGTGCCGCCATGGTCCGTTGGGGACGCAATGGCGAATGGAGCGCCATGGCCTTTGCCTCGTGGCGCGAGATGGACGGCAGCGTCAAGGGTGCCAAGGCAGAGAACGGTTACGACCCGTCGACAAGCGACACCATTACGGCATGGAAGACCGACGGCTTGCACCGTACAATCCAGGAAACCCGCCGCCGACGCGTGGCGAACCAATTGCTCGCCGGTGCACGCGTGGCATATACCGCCACAGATTTCGCCATCGGCATCAATGCTGCCGGACTGAAGTATTCCCGTGTATATTGGCCCCAGGCGCAGCTTTATAACGATTTCCGCATGCGTGGCGACAAGGCCGCCGCACTGAGCATCGATTGGATGTTACGCCGTGGTCGGTGGTCCGTCACCGGTGAGGTGGCAGCCGACCCTGTGCAGAACGTCTGTCCGCAAAAGACGGATAAATTCCTGCAGACTCCCTATCGCAAGCGGTGTGCTCTGGCAGCCGTAGCCACCGTCAAGTGGGCGCCTGCATATGGATGGGCCGTGACACTCAGCGGACGCAGTCTGGCACGCGACTTTGTGACACCCTATGGACGAGTTCTCCAGGCGGGAACCGGCACACACAATGAGCAGGGTTTTGCCTTGGCATTGAAGGCCATGCCTGCCTCTTCATTACAGTTAAACGCCTTTGCCGATTGGGCGTATCATCCCGAACCCACTTACAGCGCCCGTAAGCCTTCGCAGCAATTTCAGGGTATGGTGCAGACGACCTGGCTTTGGGACAACGGCATGCAGACTTCCTTGTCCTATAAGATTAAGGGGCAGGAGGCAAACGTCACCGGCATCGACGCTGAGCTACGGCTGATGGAGTGGAAGACGACGCAGCGTCTGCAGTTGCAGCATTCCATCGTCCGTACACGTTGGCAAATGGTGGTAGGAGCTGAAGGTGCGTTCTATCATACGCAAACCGGAAAAGGGCAGTCGCATCTTCCCTTGTCGCGGGGCGGACAGGTTTATGCCCGTGGGGGTGTTTCGTTGTGGAAATGTCTGCGTCTCACGGCCTTCCTTGCGGGTTTCCTGACCGACGACTACAGTGCACGATGCTATGTCTACTCTCCCCAACTTGAGGGGAGCATGGGCGTGAGTGCGTGTGCGGGAAAGGGAGTTGTTGCCGCCTTCGTGGCCGATTGCCAGGTGTGGCACGGGTTGTCGCTGGCCGTCCGCCTTGGGATGTTGAAGTATTTCGACCGCGACGTCATCTCTTCCGGTGTCAACGCCATTGACGGGTCCGTCAAGAACGATGTGACGGTGGTCGCCAGATGGCAGTTTTAGCTTTGTTCGTTCTCCATCCTGTGTTCGGTGAAACGGTGATGGAGTGACAGAAAATCGCATGAAATTCCAACGTGTGGTGGAATTTCATGCGATTCTTGTTCTCTGGTTTTTCATTTCGTGAAGCAAGGAAACGAGGACAGGCAAAGGGGCATATGCCTTCAGTCCCATTGCAGCAAGGGCTCCCAGCGGCTCCAGGCCTCGGAAAGTGCCGTCATGGAGGGCATGACCATCGCGGCGCCTTCGTCGGCGAGCACATCGTCGGCGAGCGGACCGGTGTTGGCAGCAATGGTGAATACTCCTGCCGCCACGCCGGCACGTACGCCCAATGGGGCGTTCTCCACCACGATGGCTTCCCATGGCCGCAACCTCATTTTGCCCAGCCCCTTCAGGTAGGGTTCGGGATGCGGTTTGCCGTGTTCCACGTCGCGCGAGGAGACAATGCGGTCTTCCCGGAAGATGCCGGGAAAATTGTCTGTCAGACGTCCCAGAAGGCTTGCCTGTCCGCTGCCTGTCACCACACATATCATCCGTCCCGAAGCCTTCACCTGCTGCAGCAGCGCCTCGGCACCCGGCATCTTCGGAGCCTCGGGAAAGGCGTTGAAGGCCTGGCTCTTCAGGCTGTAGAGATGCTCCACCTCTTCGGGCGTGGTGTCGCGGTCCCACTGTCGGCGGGTGAGCCAGTTGATGGTGGAATGCCCGGTACGGCCCTCGTTCATGTACACCTCCTCTTCTGTCATCCTGAGTCCGTAGGCATGCGCGGCGCTGGACCAAGCCTTGGCATGGTAAGGCATGGAATCGAAGAGCACGCCGTCCATGTCGAACATAATGCCGCGTACGGGAAGCCTTCCGCTGTCGGGATTGAAGCCGCAGGCACGGGCCTCGGCGGCATATTCGGGATGTTGGGACCAATAGAGGGAGATGGCGGACTGGAATGATTGCATAGATAAAAGCTTGCGGAAATGTAGGGGCAGTAAAAGGAGTGTCAGAAAAAAGCACGTCCGCCGGAGAATCTTCAGTGTTTTCTCCGACGGACGTGGGGGCGGATGCCGGTGGCGGGGATGCCTGAGCCCCCCTCCTTCAATCAAGGCGAAGAGGGACGCAGGGGACGCCGGCACCGGATGTCAGAGACGGCTCTTGATGGCCTCGCTCTCGGCCTCGTAGCCGGGCTTGCCGAGCAG
>SFJN01000306.1 GCA_004555055.1 Bacteroidales bacterium
TCCACAATGTACTGCGGAACCTCGCCCTCGTTCACCTTCATCTTCTTGGAGAGAAAGTCCACGGTGAACTTCTTCTGTAGGATGGCGCTGCCCTTGTATTTCTCGTTCGTGAGGATGCTTTCGATGGTGCTGGTCTGCCACTTGGACTTTCCGCGAGGCGTTGGGATGCCCTTCGCCGTCAGGTGGTTGGCGATCCAGTTGACCGTCTTACCCTGTATGAACAACCGGTAGATTTCCCGGACCGTCTCCGCCTCCTCCGGCACGATCTCCGGCAGACCGTCCGGTCCTTTGCAGTAACCAAGGAAGGAGGAGTACGGCAGCGTGACCTTACCATCCGCAAAACGCTTCCGTTGGCCCCATGTGACGTTTTCCGAGATGGACCGGCTCTCCTCCTGCGCGAGACTGCTCATGATGGTGATCAGCAGCTCGCCCTTACTGTCGAAGGTGTAGATTCCCTCTTTTTCAAAGTACACCTCGGTCCCGTGTTCCTTCAGCTTCCGGACGGCGGTGAGGCTGTCCACGGTGTTCCGGGCGAAGCGGCTCACTGATTTGGTCACAATCAGGTCGATGCGACCGGCCAGCGCGTCCTCGATCATTCGGTTGAAGCCCTCGCGGCCTCTGGTGCTCACGGCGGAGATGCCCTCGTCGGTATACACATCCACAAACTCCCATTCGGGATTGGAGCGGATGTACTTGGTGTAGTAATCTACCTGCGCCTCGTAGGAGGTAAGCTGCTCCTCGCTATCGGTGGACACACGAGCATATCCGGCCACCCGGCGTCGGGCGTGGGTGTTGATCGGCAGCTTGGAATGAAGTGACCTTGTTGCCGGGATTACAGTTACGTTAGCCATTCTGTCTGCCCCTTTCCAGTGCCTTTTGCCTCGCGGCCTCGCGCATCTCCGGTGTCCAGCTTTCCGCTCTGGATCGGTCCTTCCATCGTTTAACGGTTTCCTCTCCGGAGCGGAACCGGAACACCAGCTGGTTGTCCTTCTCAGCCCAAATTTCCGTTATTTCATCAATATCCATATCTGCGGTCAGGTCCGTCAGGACACCCTCCGGGATCTGCTTGGACGGGCATGCCGCTTTACCAATGGTGTTGTAGGTACCGCAAATCCACACCGGCCCTGTGGCGGTGACCTTTCTTCGGTAGTGCTTGCCGCAGCAGCCGCAGATGATCAGGCCGGTAAAAGGGTATCGGTTTCTGTAGCCCTTGCCGGGAGGCGCGTGTTTCGCGGCCCTTCTCTCTATCTCGGCCTGCACCGCCTCGAAGTCCTCCATGCGGATGATCGGCTCATGGGAGCCTTCCGCATGGTATTGGGGAAGCTGGCCCTCATTGGGCAAGGTCCGTTTCGTCAGATAATTCTCCCGGAAGGTTTTCTGCAGGAGCAGATTGCCGGTGTAGGCGTAATTGCGCAGGATTCCGGAAACGCTGGCCTTGCACCAGTGGTTTCCATACCGGGTCGGAATCCCGTCCACGTTCAGCCCGTTGGCGATGGCTTCAACACCTTTCCCGGCAAGGTATTCCCGAAAGATGCGCCGAACGATCTCTGCCTCATCCGGCTCCACGACGAGGGTGCCGTTCCGGTAGCGGTAGCCCAGCATGGTCCCGTTCCACGGCTTTCCTTCCTCAAAATTCTTCCGGATGCGCCATTTCTGGTTTTCGCTGGCCGACAGGCTTTCCTCCTGCGCGTAGGACGCGAGGATAGAAATCATGAGTTCTCCGTCAGCGGAAAGAGTGTGGATGTTCTGCTCCTCGAAGTACACGTCGATGCCGAGGACCTTCAACTCCCGGACGGTTTCCAGCAGCGTCACCGTGTTCCGCGCAAAGCGTGAGATCGACTTGGTGATGATTGCGTCGATCCTCCCAGCCCTGCAGTCGTCAATAAGTCTGACGAAATTCTCCCGGCTGTCCCTGGTCCCTGTCTTTGCCTCGTCAGCATACACTCCGGCATAAGCCCATCCGGGATGCCGCTGGATCAGGTCGCTGTAATAGCTGACCTGTGCCGATAGGGAGTGGCGCATCGCGTCCTTTGCCGAGGACACC
>SFJN01000307.1 GCA_004555055.1 Bacteroidales bacterium
GAGAGGGTTATTTCAGATAAAAAAAATCCTTAGCTTTCGCTAAGGATGATTTCTGGCAGGGGCGGAGAGACTCGAACTCCCAACACCCGGTTTTGGAGACCGGTGCTCTACCAATTGAAGTACGCCCCTAATTAGGGTGGCGGAACGGACGGGACTCGAACCCGCGACCCCCTGCGTGACAGGCAGGTATTCTAACCGACTGAACTACCGCTCCACCGAATTCTTTTACAACCACCGGTTTTATGACCGGCTTACTGCTTAATTTGATGCCTGGCAGTTCCCTACTCTCGCATGGGGAGACCCCACACTACCATCGGCGCTACGGCGTTTCACTTCTGAGTTCGGCATGGGGTCAGGTGGGACCACCGCGCTACGGCCGCCAGGCAAATTCTGTTTCATCAGACCGCTTCTGCGTTCTGATTTAATCTGTATCAGGCTGAAAATCTTCTCTCATCCGCCAAAACATCTTCGGCGTTGTAAGGTTAAGCCTCACGGTTCATTAGTACCGGTTAGCTCAACGCATCGCTGCGCTTACACACCCGGCCTATCAACGTCGTCGTCTTCAACGTTCCTTCAGGACTCTCAAGGAGTCAGGGAGAACTCATCTCGGGGCAAGTTTCGTGCTTAGATGCTTTCAGCACTTATCTCTTCCGCATTTAGCTACCGGGCAGTGCCATTGGCATGACAACCCGAACACCAGTGATGCGTCCACTCCGGTCCTCTCGTACTAGGAGCAGCCCCCCTCAGTTCTCCAGCGCCCACGGCAGATAGGGACCGAACTGTCTCACGACGTTCTAAACCCAGCTCGCGTACCACTTTAAATGGCGAACAGCCATACCCTTGGGACCTACTTCAGCCCCAGGATGTGATGAGCCGACATCGAGGTGCCAAACACCGCCGTCGATATGAACTCTTGGGCGGTATCAGCCTGTTATCCCCGGAGTACCTTTTATCCGTTGAGCGATGGCCCTTCCATTCAGAACCACCGGATCACTATGACCTGCTTTCGCACCTGCTCGCGCCGTCACGCTCGCAGTCAAGCTGGCTTATGCCATTGCACTAACCTCCTGATGTCCGACCAGGATTAGCCAACCTTCGTGCTCCTCCGTTACTCTTTAGGAGGAGACCGCCCCAGTCAAACTACCCACCAGACACTGTCCGCAACCCGGATTACGGGTCAACGTTAGAACATCAAACATTAAAGGGTGGTATTTCAAGGTCGGCTCCATGCAGACTGGCGTCCACACTTCAAAGCCTCCCACCTATCCTACACATCAAGGCTCAATGTTCAGTGTCAAGCTATAGTAAAGGTTCACGGGGTCTTTCCGTCTTGCCGCGGGTACACTGCATCTTCACAGCGAGTTCAATTTCACTGAGTCTCGGGTGGAGACAGCCTGGCCATCATTACGCCATTCGTGCAGGTCGGAACTTACCCGACAAGGAATTTCGCTACCTTAGGACCGTTATAGTTACGGCCGCCGTTTACCGGGGCTTCGATCAAGAGCTTCGCTTGCGCTAACCCCATCAATTAACCTTCCGGCACCGGGCAGGCGTCACACCGTATACGTCCACTTTCGTGTTTGCACAGTGCTGTGTTTTTAATAAACAGTTGCAGCCAGCTGGTATCTTCGACTGATTTCAGCTCCACGAGCAAGTCGCTTCACCTACATATCAGCGTGCCTTCTCCCGAAGTTACGGCACCATTTTGCCTAGTTCCTTCACCCGAGTTCTCTCAAGCGCCTTGGTATTCTCTACCTGACCACCTGTGTCGGTTTGGGGTACGATTTGATGTTACCTGATGCTTAGAGGCTTTTCCTGGAAGCAGGGCATTTGTTGCTTCAGCACCGTAGTGCCTCGTCATCACGCCTCAGCCTTGATTTTCCGGATTTGCCTGGAAAACCAGCCTACACGCTTAAACCGGGACAACCGTCGCCCGGCCAACATAGCCTTCTCCGTCCCCCCTTCGCAGTAACACCAAGTACAGGAATATTAACCTGTTTCCCATCGACTACGCCTTTCGGCCTCGCCTTAGGGGTCGA
>SFJN01000076.1 GCA_004555055.1 Bacteroidales bacterium
GTTTGACCAGCATGTGTATCATCTAATGGGTGTAAGTCCCTAACGAGCCCTGGTAGTGGGAATCGTCCAGCCAGAGAGACAAGGGTGTCCATCGCGAGTTGGAATCTGAAAGAAGTCAGCGGCAAACATCTGACCCAACGGACAGAAACTTGATATAAGGCTATATGTGAGGATGAGATGGCTAAAAGCATCAAAGTCCGATAACTACCCGGAATCACAGATGGTAAATCAAGTGGGTATAAGATGGAAAGATGATACGCTTAACTGGTGAGGTCTCACGGACGTGGCGAATAGTTGTTCCTACGAAAGCCACGGAGCAAAACTTGCCGTGAGAAGTCAGCAGATGCCATAGTAGTGGAGCGGTCGATAACGCTCCGTGAAGGGCAGAACCTACTAATTAAGCGATAGTAATTGAGAGTTACCTTATGAAAGAACGAATGCAGAAAACATCAGCCTTTGCTAATGACTGCCCCCAAAGAGATAGGACGGAATCCGAATGGTATGGGGGAGTGCAGACTTTCATGTGGATGACCGAAGACAACATCGTGGAAGTTCCATTCGACAGGGAGCACCTGTTGGAAGTAATCCTCAGTCCCGACAACATGAACAAAGCCTACAAGGCTGTTGTCCGTAACAAGGGCAAAGGCGGTATCGACAAGATGTCATGTGAACAACTGCTTCCATGGCTATTGGCTAACAAGGATGAACAGATACGCTCTCTGCTTGACGGTACATACCGTCCGAATCCCGTCCGCAGGGTAGAGATACCCAAGGATAATGGCAAGATGCGCCTTTTGGGCATCCCGACCGTGGTTGACCGCATGGTGCAGCAAGCCATAAACCAAGTGCTGACCATCATCTATGAGCCCCAATTCTCGAAAAGGAGTTTCGGTTTCCGTCCGAGAAGAGGGTGCTTGAACGCACTGCGAGAGGTGCAGAAGACTGTTGATGAAGGCTACAAATATGTAGTTGACCTCGACCTTGAACGTTTCTTCGATACAGTGAACCACAGCAAACTCATAGAGATACTGAGCCGCACGATAAAGGACGGCAGGGTGGTCAGTCTGATACACAAGTATCTTCGCAGTGGTGTGGTAAACAAAGGACTGTGGCACGCAAGCGAGGAGGGTACTCCGCAAGGAGGTCCGCTGAGTCCGCTTCTGAGCAACATCATGCTGAATGAACTGGACAAGGAACTCGCCCGCAGGGGTCACCCCTTTGTCCGCTATGCCGATGATGCGATGATATTCTGCAAGTCCAAGCGGGCTGCGGAGCGTGTAAAATCGTCCATAACCCAGTTCATAGAGGGGAAGCTCTTCCTCAAGGTGAACAAGGAAAAGACGGTTGTTTCGTATATAAGAGGTGTGAAGTATCTCGGCTATTCCTTTTACATACACAAAGGTAGATGCCAACTCACTGTTCACCCCAAGTCCAAGGCAAAGATGAAATCGGCTCTTAAAGAGTTGACGAGTCGGAGCAATGGGTGGGGATACGAGAAGAGGAAGCAGAAACTGAAAGAGTACATAAGAGGCTGGGTTGGTTACTACCACCTTGACCCGAATCAGGAATCTTATCAAATGCGGGATTAACGAATACAATGCCCGCAAATGGGGATATTGCAGGGGGTATTGGAGAGTGAGTGGCTCGCCAATAATGCAGATGGCAGCCTCTACGGCCAATCTTCGAAGGGCAGGCTTTTCTTGTCTGCTTGATTCGTATCTCGAATGGAATCCAAAATAGGAACCGCCGTATGCGGAACCGCATGTACGGTGGTGTGAGAGGTTGGTAAACGTGAAAGTAGGAGGTAAACGCCTACAATTAGCGTTTACCTCCTACTCGATTGCCCCCTCTAAGCCCTTATAGCCCTTTTCCCAGCATTTTCCCCTCCTCCTCCTCCTCCCCGCCCCCCCGAGCCGTAAAATGATACGGAATCTTCCGCAAAATAGATTTATTTTGCCGCAAAACAATTTTATTTTGCGGCATTATTATGTCCAATCATCGGCAAAATCTGCAACATTACAACAATATAGCATTCTTATCCCCCTCCAACACCCTACCTTTTTGAAAAGTCTCCTCAGGGACAGGCCCTCGGGGTGACCGATGAAGGGCGGAGAACGGCGTGCGATGTAGACAAAAGGGACGTCGGGAAGACAAAAAATGCGTTTTGTAGCCCTGCCGGTGAGGGAAAAACCGTAAAAATGCCTAAATTTGCGCGGAGTAAAACCCAAAAGTTGAAGGGAAGCCCTTCATCCCCCTCGTCCCTCCGTCACTTTCTCTCCCCACACATACACAAAAAACCAAACCATTGTTTTTATGAGTTCAAATCTCAAAGTCTTCTGCGGTACGAAGTCGAAGTACCTTGCCGAAAAGCTCTGCGACAGCCTCGGCGTCCCCCTCGGAAAGCTCGAAATCACCTATTTCTCGGATGGGGAATTCGAGATTTGCTATCTTGAGAGCGTCCGCAATTGCGATGTGTACTTGGTGCAGAGCACCTTTCCGAGTTCCGACAACCTGATGGAGCTCCTGCTGATGATTGACGCCGCCAAACGAGCCTCTGCCCGGACCGTGAACGCCGTAATTCCCTATTTTGGATGGGCCCGTCAGGACCGTAAGAGCAAGCCCCGTGTGAGCATTGCCGCCAAGCTCGTTGCCAACCTGCTGAGTGTGGCAGGTGTGAACCGCGTGCTGACGATGGACCTCCACGCTGACCAGGAACAGGGATTCTTTGAGGTGCCCGTAGACCACCTCTATGCCTCGAGCATCATGGTTCCCTACATCAAAAGTCTGCAGCTTGAAAACCTTTGCATCGCCTCGCCCGATGTGGGAGGTTCGAAACGTGCCAGCAGCTATGCCAAATACTTCGACTGTCCGCTGATCATCGGCAATAAGACCCGCGCCCGCGCCAATGAGGTGGCTACCATGACTCTCATCGGAGATGTGAAAGACATGGACGTGGTGATTATCGACGATATGGTGGACACCGCCGGCACCATCACCAAGGCGGCAGACCTCATCAAGGCCCAGGGTGCCCGTTCGGTGCGTGCCATTGCCAGCCATTGCATCATGTCGGGGCCAGCCGACGAGCGCGTGGAGAAGAGTGCGCTCGAAGAAATGGTGTTTACCGACTCCATACCCTATCACGGGTCGTGCGGGAAGGTGAAGCAGCTCACCGTCGCCGCCCTCTTTGCCGAGACCATCCGCCGCGAGTTGAACGGACAGAGCATCAGCGACCAATACCTCTTCTGACCGTAGGCGGACCCTAGTGTGCCGTTAGGAGGGGAGAGGGGAATGCCAACGATGTCCTCCTCTCCCTCCCTCCCCTTCCCCAGCGCCCTGTCCTGCCCCTCCCCCGCCATTCCTCTCTACGAAACGATATCCCTAAAAAATATGCGCCGGAAGTTTGTCACCTTTCTCTGGAGTGTTTTTCTGCTCACTGTGGCCCTTGCCGCATTGGGCATGTACAGTATTAGCAAGGGATGGATAGGGTATATGCCCGACCTTGAAGAGATACAGAGCCCCATCAGCAAATATGCCTCGCAGGTTATTTCGGCCGACGGGAAACTCTTGGGAACCTGGTCGAAAAGCGAGAACCGTGTCTTTACGGGGTACGACAGCATTTCGCCCTACGTCTTCCAGGCGCTGATAGCCACCGAAGATGCGCGCTTCTATGCTCACTCCGGCATCGATGCCATCGCCTTGGGAAGGGCTGTTATCAAACGAGGAATACTGGGGCAGAAAAACGCTGGAGGAGGCTCGACCATCAGTCAGCAGCTTGCCAAACAGCTGTATTCCGAAACGGCAAAGTCCACTACTCAGCGTCTGCTGCAAAAACCCATAGAATGGGTGATTGCTGTGGAAATAGAGCGTTACTATACGAAAGAGGAAATCATGACGCTCTATCTCAACTATTTCGACTTCCTGCATAATGCCGTCGGCATAAAGACTGCGGCAAACGTCTACTTCGGGAAATCGCCGAAAAACCTCAGTATCCATGAGGCCGCCATGCTCATCGGCATGTGCAAAAACCCCTCGTACTTCAATCCCGTCCGCAATCCCGAACGCTGTCTGGCACGCCGCAATGTGGTGCTCGACCAAATGGTGAAGGCGGGCTACATCGGTGCCTCGGAGCGCGACAGCCTCGGGGCGAAGGAACTCGGGCTGAACTTTCACCGAGTGGACCACAAAGAGGGCACGGCAACCTATCTGCGCGAATACTTACGGCAAATCATGATGGCCAAAAAGCCCGAGCGCAGCAATTACCAACAGTGGCAGTTGCAGCAATATTATGTTGACTCTTTGGCATGGGAGCATGACGCCCTTTACGGATGGTGCAACAAGAACCGGAAGAAAGACGGTGCGCATTATGACATCTATACCGACGGCCTGAAGATATTCACCACCGTCGACTCGCGCATGCAACGCTATGCCGAGGAGAGTATGTACGGCTATGTGGCCCTTGAGCTGCAGCCGGAATTCAACAAACAGCGGCAGACATCACCGAATTTCCCCTATTCCACGAATCTCAACGCTGCGGACATCAACCGGATACTGCAACGCACCATGCGTCAGACCGAACGCTATCGGAGCTTGAAGGCAGAGGGAATGGACGAAGACGAGATTTTCCGCGTCTTCAGCCAGCCCGTCCCGATGACGGTCTTCAGCTATCACGGCGATGTAGATACGGTGATGACGCCGCTCGACTCCATAAAATACTACAAATCGTTCCTGCGCTCGGGACTGGTAAGCATCGACCCTTCGAACGGACATGTGAAGGCTTATGTAGGAGGCCTGGACTATACGCATTTCCAATACGATATGGCCATGCAGGGCCGTCGCCAGGTGGGCTCCACCATGAAACCCTTTGTCTATGCCCTCGCCATGGAAGAGGGTTATAGTCCGATGGACGTGGTTGCAAATGTGCACCGGACATACTATGTTTCCGGACAACCGTGGGCTCCGCGCAACGGCAGCCATGCACGGTACGGACAGATGGTGACGTTGAAATGGGGACTTTCGCAGTCGAACAACTGGGTGACGGCAGGATTGATGTACCAGATTGACCCCACAGGCAGCAAACTGAAACGCTATCTCGGTAACTTCGGCGTGAGCAACCGCGATATTCACCCCTCCATTTCGCTCTGTCTGGGCACCTGCGACATCACCGTGGCGGAGATGGCATCGGCATACACTGCCTTTGCCAACCGTGGCATGCGCTGCGCACCATTGCTCGTTACACGCATTGAGGACAACGAGGGGAATGTGGTGGCGGAATTCACCCCAAGGATGAATGAGGTGATTTCGGAACAGACCAGTTTCTACATGATAGACATGCTACGTGCCGTCGTTGACCAGGGAACAGGCCGGAGGCTGCGCTTCAAATACCAGCTGGAAGGGCCCATTGCAGGAAAGACCGGCACGACAAACAACAATTCTGACGGATGGTTCGTCGGCTTTGTTCCGCGACTGGTCACCGCATGCTGGGTGGGAGGCGAAGAACGCGACATCCATTTCAACAGCATGAGTCTTGGACAAGGAGCATCCACGGCACTTCCTGTATGGGCTTATTATATGAAAAAGGTGTTCCGCAACAAAGCATTGGGATACAGTCCTGCTGAAGAGTTTGAACTGAAAGCGGACAGCATTTCCGCCACCGGCATACAGATTGGAGCCGGAGCGGACGAAGGCGAGGTGGAGCTCACGCCGCCGGAGGGAACCACAGAAGATGTCTTTGACTGAAGCCACACAAAAAAAGCACACACCAAATATGAAATTCATCGCTATTATACCGGCAAGATATGCCTCCACGCGTTTCCCTGCCAAGCCACTGGCATTGCTTGGGGGGAAGACCATTGTGCAGCATGTGTATGAGAAGGTCAGCGCAGTGATACCTGACACCTTTGTGGCGACTGACGACGAACGCATTTTACAAGCCGTGGAAGACTTCGGTGGAAAGGCCGTCATCACCTCCGCACAGCATCGTTCCGGAACGGACCGCTGCGAAGAAGCCGCCGCAAAATGCGGCATAACGGCCGAGGTGGTCATCAACATCCAAGGGGACGAACCCTTCATACACTCTTCGCAGCTGGAAAGCATAATGGCGTGCTTCGACGACCCTGAAACCGATATCGCAACCTTGGTGATGCCTTTCGACAGGAAGGCGGATTTCGAAACGCTCCACAACCCTAACTCTCCGAAGGTGGTGATAGGAAACGATGACCGTGCGCTCTACTTTTCGAGGAGCGTCATCCCCTATATTCGCGGAGTGGACGAGCGCGAATGGTTGAAGACGCACAGCTATTATAAGCACATCGGACTATATGCCTACCGCCGTCAAGTGCTGAAGCAAATCACCGCATTGCCCACAGGAACGCTTGAACGGGCCGAAAGTCTGGAACAGCTCAGATGGCTCGAAGCAGGCTACCGCATAAAAGTAGGATATACGGATATTGAAACCATCGGCATTGACACCCCCGAGGATTTAAAGCGGGCAGAGGCTTTCGTAAGAAGTCTAAAAGGGTGTGCTGTAAATTAGTTCGGTAAGTTCCCCCCCCCTTGATATAGTCAAGCCAAGGAAATCCCCCCCCTACAGGAAGTGCGCTCTTTGCAGAGAGAAAAATACAGCCTTTTCTTGTCTGAACGACAAAATTGTGATATCTTTGCACGGGCGATGTAACGGAACATCCTGTGAAATGAGCCGCCCTAGCCGCAATGCTCCCCAAACAGCGAGACGAAGAGCTGCTGTTGCAGCCCACAAACCAGAAACCCACTGCGCGAAAATGATACGAAAAACAATATTAATCCTTACCCTTGCCACAATTGCCACCCTCAGCCTTACAGCCCAAAAACTACAGGTGGGAAGCTATACCTTCAAGGACGGTAGCGTATATACAGGGGACATGACGAACAACAAACCCAATGGTAAAGGACGCACACAGTTCACCAACGGCGATGTCTATGAGGGCTTTTACCTTAAGGGTAAGCGTAATGGCGAAGGCTTGCTTATTCTTGCCGACGGGGAAAAATACCAGGGGGCATGGTTCAATGACCAGCAACATGGCAGGGGTACCTATTATTTCCTGAACAACAACCGTTATGAAGGCCTTTGGTACCGCAACCACAAAGAAGGAAAAGGCACGATGTATTATTACAACGGCGATGTATATAGCGGAGAATGGAAAGCTGACAAACGCAACGGCGAAGGCACCTACACTTATATCTCTGGAGCATACTACAAAGGACATTGGGTAGACGACAAGAAACAGGGTAAAGGTGTCTTCGACTGGCACGACAATTCAAAATACGAAGGTAACTGGGCCGACAACATGCGCAACGGTTTCGGCACGTTCTACTATGCCGACGGTGATGTCTACACCGGCGAATGGCGCGATGACAACCAGCACGGAAAAGGGATTTACAAATTCCGTAATGGCGACGTCTATGAGGGCCAGTATCAGGCCGGTGCACGCACGGGAGAAGGCGTCTTCACCTTTGCCAATGGAAATAAGTATGTCGGACAGTTCGTGGACGGCGAACAGTCCGGACGTGGTGTCTTTACCTGGAAAGGGACAGCCACTTATAATGGAGAGTGGCTGCACAACAAGCCACACGGAGTGGGCGTTTACAAAACAAAATCCGGCGATGAATATAACGGAGAATGGGTAAACGGGCTGATGGACGGCGAGGGAATCCTGCGTTCCGCCAATGGCGACAGGTATAAAGGACGTTTCAAACAAGGACTGAAGCACGGAAAATGTATTGAAATACTTGCCGACGGCACACGCTTCGAAGGATACTATAATGAAGGCGAGCGTGACGGAAAATTCGTGGAATACGACAAAAACGGCAACAAGACTGCATCGGGAAAATACGTAAACGGCCGAAGGGAGACGAAATGAGGAGAGCGATTCAGCATTTATAGAACACCCTTCAGAATTGTTGTCAGGGATTCCCCTCCCTCCCTTGCATTTCATATGTCCAAAACCTAATCAAAGAAATACTATGGTAAAGAAGACCATCAAGGATGCTGTACAGAAAAAGTCTGCACCCAAACTCAAAATCGTCAGAAAGGACGCCTGGTTAGAGCCGTATAACGATGCTATCCAGGGACGGTACGACTATGCCAGGCGAAAAATGGAGGAACTTGCAAATGGCAAGACTTTGAAGGACTTTGCAAGTGGACACCTGTATTTCGGCCTGCACCGCACACCCCGTCAGTGGGTGCTTCGTGAGTGGGCACCAAATGCCACGGAAATCTACCTCGTCGGAGAGTGCAACGGTTGGAAGGAACTACCTGAATATGCCTTCAAGCGTCTTGGCGACAGTGGAAACTGGGAACTCAAACTCCCCGCAAAGGCCCTTCACCATGGCGATTTGTACAAGCTCTCCGTACATTGGGAAGGCGGACAGGGAGAACGCATTCCTGCTTATTGCACACGGGCGGTACAGGACGAAAAGACCCATATCTTTTCCGCACAGGTTTGGGCGCCCGAAGAGCCGTACGCTTTCAAGACCAAAAAATTCAAGGTCAACAAGGACCCTTTGCTTATCTACGAGTGCCACGTCGGGATGTCGCAGGATGCAGAGAAAGTGGGAACGTATAACGAATTCCGTGAGAATGTCCTGCCGCGTATAGTGAAGGATGGCTACAATTGCATTCAGATTATGGCCATCCAGGAGCATCCTTATTATGGCTCCTTTGGATATCATGTCAGCTCCTTCTTCGCCGCCAGCAGCCGTTGTGGTACGCCGGACGAGCTGAAGGCCCTCATTGACGCTGCTCACGCACAGGGCATAGCCGTGATTATGGATCTTGTACAGAGCCATGCTGTGAAGAACGAAAACGAGGGCCTCGGAAACTTTGCCGGCGACCCCTCGCAGTATTTCTGTAAGGGCGACCGTCGCGAACATCCTGCATGGGACAGCCTTTGCTTTGACTATGGAAAAAACGAAGTCATTCATTTCCTCCTTTCCAACTGCCGATATTGGCTTGAGGAATATCGTTTCGACGGATTCCGTTTCGACGGGGTGACGTCCATGCTCTATTACAGCCATGGGCTGGGACAGGCTTTCGGAGGCTATGGCGACTACTATAACGGCAGCCAGGATGTGGATGCCATCTGCTACCTTACGCTTGCCAACGAGCTCATCCATCAGGTTAATCCCAATGCCATCACCATTGCCGAAGAAGTGTCCGGAATGCCCGGACTGGCACTGCCCTTCAAAGACGGCGGTATGGGATTTGACTACCGCATGGCCATGAATGTGCCGGACTATTGGATAAAGACCATCAAGGAACTGAAGGACGAAGACTGGAAACCTTCCAGTATCTTTTGGGAACTTACCAACCGCCGTGCCGACGAGGCGACGGTTTCGTATGCCGAAAGCCACGACCAGGCACTCGTTGGAGACAAGACCATCGTATTCCGACTGATAGATGCCGACATGTACTGGCATTTCAAGAAGGGTGATGAAAACTTCATGGCACATCGTGGCATTGCACTTCACAAAATGATTCGCCTGGCGACGGCTTCAACCATCAACGGCGGATACCTCAACTTTATGGGAAACGAGTTCGGACACCCAGAATGGATAGATTTCCCAAGAGAAGGAAACGGCTGGAGCTACAAATATGCCCGCAGACAGTGGAACCTTGTTGACAACAAGGAACTCTGCTACCATTACCTCGGAGATTTCGACGAGGCGATGATTAGACTCATCAGTGGCGTCAAGAAGTTCCAGAAGACACCTGTGCAGGAAATATGGCACAACGACGGTGACCAGGTGCTGGCATATTCGCGCGGAGACCTCCTCTTCTTCTTCAACTTCTCGCCCAACCGTTCGTACACTGATTACGGCTTCATGGTGCCTCAGGGCGATTATTCCGTAGTACTCAATACCGACGACAAAAAGTTCGGGGGCTTCGGATTGAACGATGACAGTGTGAAACACTTCACCCTCTTCGACCCCCTGCTTGCACGCGACGGGAAAGGATGGCTCAAGCTCTATCTCCCGGCACGCTCGGCAATGGTGCTGAAGAAGAATGCCGTTGCTGAAGATTCAAAGGAACAAAAGACTGCTTGTAAAAGGCAGAAGAAGTAAATGGCGAATTGTTTTAAATGCAAACCGAATGACCTCCGAAGGGCACACTTTATCGTAGCTGTGCTCTTCGGAGCATTTGCATACTTCTACACCGTCACATTGCAAGGAGAAAGTGTGCTGGCATGCCTCCGACAGTTTGCTACTTCTGCCGAAGGGTCAGAACGGCTGCTGCTTGTGGAGCCGTGGCATGTGGGGGGAGTGGCCATGGCATCTGCCATGCTGGCTTCGGCCGTTTTGCTCAAGTGTATGCCTTTGCATGTTGCAAACGTAGATTGGCGAAAGGTGCTGTGGGGCACTTTTGCTGCCATGTTCCTGTTCTGCTTGCTGACAAGCCCCTTAGAAGAGCGTACCATTGAGCTGCGGATGCAACGTCTCAACCAAAAGGGGGAATATGCCGAAGCTCTGAAAACGGGGGCTACACGTGAGAATCCGTCCACTGTAATCCTGCACGAGCGCATGGTGGCTTTGGAGCATCTTGGCACGCTTGGTGAGGATTTCTTTGCCTTCCCCCTGGGAAAGGAAATACCCGCAGTTACTTCCCGTTTCGCTTCCGTTTCATCCTCAAGAGTCCGTCTCGGGTTGCTCCTCGCACGCGATTTGCAGCATTTGGGGAAAATCTGCAAGCATCTCCCTGCCGACTCCCTGCAACAGGCTGAAAAGGAGGCCCTTGTCCTTTACGCCCATACGTGGCTGCATGCTGATTGTTGTTTTTCGGATGCCGCCATTGAAGCCAATTATTTGGATTTCCAGCATATGAGAAAGGAAATCCGTAGGGAACATCACATCTCGGGCCACCATTCAATCATTGAGACCAACCTTATGCGCGAGGCATACGGCCGGACATATTGGTATTACTATTATTATGGACAACGTAGATAACCATCTGTTTAGGCGAGATGTGCTTGATTTTGTCAGCACATCCACGCAGTTTTGCATTTATCTTGAACAATGTGAGGGCGAAGAGCGCGGAGAGTTTTCGCGAAGCATGCAGCAAATGCTCCCTGTGCTGTATTACCGCGCTGCATCCTTGACCGACATCGAAGAGTGTTATGGCTATGTCCAAGGCATAGTCACCGAGCAGGATTACGAGTTTGTGCGACAAAGCATCGCTGCAATTATGAGGGACGAGGACGACTTCCTTGATGTCTGGCATCCTGACTTCCAGTATTCCGAAATGCCCCTTGTGACTACAGTGAGCGAATCGTTGGCAGACTGCTACCAGTCGCTCCGCAATATGGTCGAAACCTTCCGTCAGGAAAACGAAGAGGCCATGCAGGTGACACTGTACGAGTGTCTACAGGATTTTTCCGAACGTTGGGGACTGCGCCTGCTGGGGGCTTTGATGGCCTTGCACCAGCACATTCAAAGCGGTAATGTCGATGAACTCTAAACCTAATTTTCCAATGCAATCATTCTTCTCCAAAACGGACAAAGAATATATCACACATTTACAGCGCTATGTCTTTGAGGGCCGCATCGAAGTGGTTAACAGTGAAAGGGAAACTTTGAGGGCTGTGGAATATCTGAGAAAATGCAAACTGTTGGGCATTGACACCGAAACCAAGCCTTCCTTCAAACGGGGAGTGCAGCATCAGGTGGCGCTCTTGCAGGTTGCAACGGAGGACAGTCTGTGCTTCCTCTTCCGCCTGAACTTCATCGGCTTTCCTTCTTCCCTGAAGTCCATCCTTGAAGACCCCGCCATTCATAAGGTCGGACTTTCTCTGCACGATGATTTTAGGATGCTCTCGCATCGGACAGAGGAGTTCCGTCCTGCAGGGTTTACCGATATCCAACATATCGCTGTCGGGATGGGGATTGAAGACCTCAGCCTGCAAAAACTCTATGCCAACATCTTCGGACTGAGGATTTCAAAAAATGCGCAGCTCACGAACTGGGAAGCCGAGGTCCTCGACGAAAAACAACGGGTATATGCTGCCACTGATGCCGATGCCTGCATACATCTTTACAAGACAATGAGCGAGCTGCACCGCTCCGGGAACTATCGGTTAGTGCAGTGTCCGGCAAAGGAAAACCAAATTAAGGGATGTTCTATAAATTAGCTTGTGATGTGTTCGCGGCTATCGTACCGTAGGTTTTTGGTCTTCATGAGGGAGCGTAACGGGCTACGTAACCGAATGAAAACCAAGAAGATATGGTGCGAGAGGCGTGAAGGCATCCAAGTAAAACATGAACACTGACTTCCCTTGAAAACTAATTTATAGATCAACCCTTAATTAAGATGTTTAAAAATATGACCGATATCGTATTGCGACACGGAAAAACTGAAAGCTTAAAAAGGTTTCACCCTTGGGTGTTCAGCGGTGCCATATACAAGATTGTCCTGCATGGCGAAGAGGAACTGCACGAAGGCGACGTGGTCAGAGTCTTGGAGAGTATCCCCTCTGACAATGGAAGCTTAGAGCGCTTCATGGCATGGGGACATTACCAAGTAGGCTCCATTGCCGTTAGGGTTCTTTCGTTCGAAGACCGTCCCATTGACCGCGATTTCTGGAAAGGAAGATTAGCCGAAGCATGGCAGGTACGCAGGAAACTGAATATTGTCAGGAGCGGCAATACCATGTTCCGGATGGTACATGGCGAAGGCGACAGACTTCCCGGACTTATCATTGATGTTTATGGTGACACAGCCGTCATGCAGGCCCATTCCGTGGGAATGCATCATGTCAGGAACATCATTGCCGAT
>SFJN01000308.1 GCA_004555055.1 Bacteroidales bacterium
CAGGTCGAAGGGGCGTTCGGCATCGAGAAGGAAGACTACGGCTACGAGAGGCTAAGGCGCCGCGGGATGAAGAGGGTCTCGACGGAGGTGATGCTCAATGCGCTTGGGCTTACCATCGCGAAGCTGTTTCGCTTCTACGAGACCGGCGCTGTCCCGGAATACTGGTCGCCGCCTCCCAACCTCGAGGGCCAGAAGTTCAAGAAGCCATCGGCGAAGCGGCTGTCCAAAAAGGGAAGAAAGGTTCACGCTAATACCTATCAAAAATAGGAACATGCGAAGCATGTTGCGAAACCTCCGCAGGCAGAACAAAACCGAAATGAATTTCGGTCGGAACTCGGGCGAACCCGAGTTTTTTGATAGAATTAGGCATGCGCGGCCCATTCAGGAACTCCGACTTCAAGGTCAACACCTACTTCAAGAGGTTTTCGGCCGAGCTCGAGGAGGCCAAGAAGCACGGCCATGACGTCTGGGTCAACGAGGTCCGGAAATACAACAACTGTTACTACGCCAGGAAACTGCAGGGCGACGTCTCGATCAAGGATATAATCAAGGCGGCGTGGCCCTCCTTCAAAAAGAAATACGCCCGCCTGCTCACCAGGCCCGGCCTCGTCAAGGCGGTCGAGAGCTTCGTCGGATGCCACGACTTCGCCAACGGCTACATCTACTACGAATGCCCTAAATGCGGCGATTTCTACATGGTGGGGTTCTCCTGCCACTCGAGGATGTGCCCGAGCTGCGGGAAGAAATACAGGGACGCCAGGAGCGCCAAGGTCTCCGGCAAATGCCTCGAGGTGCCCCACCGCCAGTTCGTCTTCACCGTGCCGGAGCAGCTGAGGCCGTTCTTCCGGAAGCACAGGAAGCCGATGCTCGACGCCCTTTTCGCCGCCGCGAACGACGCCTTCACCCTGCTGTTGAAAAAGCATGCGCCGAAAGCCTACAGGAGGGAAGGCAGGAAGCTCGGCTTCATCAGCTTCCTCCACACCTTCGGGAGGGACATGAAGTGGCACCCGCACCTGCACATACTCATCGCCGAGAGGTACATGGACAGCGCCGGCCTGCTCCACAAACACGATTTCTTCTCCTTCGACTTCCTCCGGCTCGCCTTCATGAACTCCCTCCTCTCGAGGGTCTACGCCTTCAGCAAGGCGGAGCTCGGCGCAGCGGAGCAGAGGTCGATGTGGCTGCTCCAGAAGGAGCTGAGGGAGAAATACCCCAAGGGCTACTACGTCTACGGCCCGAAGTTCTCCCGCGGGAAGACCACGACCAGGGACGTCGCGGAGCTGACGCACTACATAGCGAGGTACGCCTCGCACCCCGCCATCTCGGAGAGGAGGATATCCTCCTTCGACCCGAAGGCGATGACGGTCACGTGGTTCTACGACCCGCACGAGGACGACGACGTCAAGGACGAGTCCGAGAAGAAGGGGAGGCAATACGTCACCGAGAGCGCCGAGGACTTCATCAAAAGGCTGCTCATCCACGTCCCCGACAAGGGGTTCCAGCAGATAAGGTACTACGGCTTCTACTCGAACAAGTGCAAGACCGAGCCCAAGACCGGGCTGCTCTTCACGCCGTCGGAGCTCGCCAAGATGGCGGAGGACAACACATGGGCCAAGGGCCTGTGGAAGTCCTTCGGCTACGATCCGACCTGGTGCAAATGCGGCGCGAGGATGGAGATAAACTACGATCTTTCGGACTTCAGGGGAGGATGCGGATGACGCGCTACAAGTACAACTTCCGCGTGAGGCACGACGCGGAGTGGGACGCCGACTACGTCGGCATGAAGTGCCTGCATTGCGATTACGAGGAGGAGATGGAGCTCGACATCCTTTTGGAATGCTCGGATCCGTCCGTCGAGGAGTCCCCGGTGGTCTATTGCCCATCATGCGGGCATGGGCTGCTGGTCCCAAAGGACGTCTACGACCAGATAAAGGGCGGTTTCATCTACAAACCGGAGTAAGGGCAGCCCAAGCCGGCCCAGGGAGGCCGGTTTTCTTATGGGGGAGGTCAAATACAATTTCCTAGTCAA
>SFJN01000309.1 GCA_004555055.1 Bacteroidales bacterium
AGTGATTTCGAATTCATAGCTGAGGTCGCCCGCAGAGTTCTCGGCATCAGTTCCGTGCTCCCACTCAGCACGCAGCATGCCCGTGGATTTGTCCAGCAGAAGCTTGGGAGCCTGCATCCGGGCAGGAGGAGTATTGGCTTTCTCCACCTTGCAGTGGAATATGCCGAACTCTCGAGATTCCCTTTCGCATGGCATATCTATCTTGCCGTCACCGTCCACATCCATGAGAAAGAACTTGTTGAAACTTCTCACCCCGGAAGTCAATGGCACCTTTCCCACATTGAACGACGCATCCCAGTTCCAGCACATGAGATCTTCACCGGCATGTGAAACCATGCTGGGCAGTCCGTTATTATTGATGAAATATGGTCCCACCCAGTCCACTGACTCCTCGAAACTCCTCACCGTACGCTTGAACTTGCCGTTGCCCTGATTGCGGAAGAATGCCAGGAAGCTGGCATCACCAGTCGTGACAGCGGCCAGGATATCCAGCAGTCCGTCGCCGTCACAGTCCAGCATATACACATCACGCAGATTTCCGTTGCTGAGCAATGCCACATCCCGGAACCCCTGTCCGGTATTCAGCTTCAGCTTCAGCTCGTTGCCATCATACACCAGCAGGTCAGTCAGCCCATCGCCATTGACATCGCCGGCACGCACCTTACGCGCTGCTATCGAAGCCAGATAGTAGTGTCCCTCACCCAGCGACATATAGGAGAAGCCCTTTTCATCGATGAAGTCGGGATAGCCATCCTGGTTGAGGTCAACCACGTTCATCGGCCCCACCGGGAAGCTGGCACCCTTGCCCGAGCAGAAAGCCGAGAAGGAAGAGTTGTTGCTCACCGAGAAAGTGCCGTTGCCGCCTGTTGCATCCATTGCCCCCTGCAGTTCATCCATATCGGTCACCACCTCCAGAGGCTGGTCAACAAACGTACCGTCGGCACACAGCATCTTCACATAGGGAACATACACATAGCCCTGGTTTATGGCCTCATTCTTCCAGTACAGCACGTCCATGCGTCCATCCAGATTGATGTCGGCCCAAGTGGCACCCATGAGAGCATCATCCCCCTCGTATGCCTTCGTTATCACATACTTGCCATCCTTCATATAGAAGACATTACCGCCGGTCTTGTAAAATTGGTTGGCCGCAGAGGCAAAGCCGGGTACAGGATTGGCCGTGATGTAATACATGGAACAGACCATCATGTTGACACCCATTCCATCGGGCAAAGAACAGAGTTCCTCACCTGCAAGGGTGCGCCACTTGCCGTACAGGAAATACTCCTGCTTGCCGTCATCGTTGATATCGGCATAGCAATCGGGAGCCCATTCAAACAGTTTCTCAAAGGTTTGGGCCGCAGCTTCCGTTCCCGTCAAGGCGGGAGAGAGCGCCATACAGGCCGCAATCAGAAGGTTTGTTTTTCTTTTCATATATATATAATGTATTGAAGTGTTAGCCGCTTCATCATCGCTCTGCAGGTGTCATGCAGCATCATCAGTATGGCAAAATTAACACTTCGGAACCATTTGGGCAAACGAAAAGTGCCCCATTGCACATTATTTGTTAAAATGACACTCGTCAATTTACGCATTGACACTTTTTGTTGAAATAACCATTCCTTTTCGGGGGGAAACAACCGTGATTGCCCACAGGCAGCCCGATGCCTGTACCGATATTCCACCCTCATGAAGGATGGCAGTGGCAGCGCCAAGCGGATGACACCGCCGCCCTTGTCTGCCTACACGGGGAAAATTCCCTGCGCAGACATTTTAAATTGTCTTATAGGACAATTTGAAATGTCTTATAAGACAATTTGAATTGTCCTATAAGACAATTTTTACGGGGTTAGGGGCACAAAAGAGGGGCATCCATGCAGGCTTTAGTCTGCAAAAGGCGGAACAGGAATCTTAATTTATACTAAAAAAATAGGGGGAGACTGTCCGAAAACTATAGCCACGTAGGTTAGATTCGTTACCAGTCGTGTGATTTTGTTTGTTTTGTTATAGTTGTTTAACTCAGAATCG
>SFJN01000077.1 GCA_004555055.1 Bacteroidales bacterium
ATTAGGGGAATAAATGCCGAGTCCTTCAAATGATTCTCAATTCTGCATTTCTGCAAGCAACAATATATATACACATATATACAAATGAGTGGCACTGTCTCACGACAGGACCACTCCAACTCTTTCATTTAGGTATTAGTTCTTTAAGGTAAAAAGATTGTTTAGGATAACGGTGCAAAGTTATGTCTTTTCGGTGGAACGGACAATTTTTTTGCAAAGATTTTGGTAAAAGGGTATCATTTTTCTTGCTTTGTCAGTGATTTTCCCTTGTTTCCTCCCTCTTCGTGACGGTCCCCGTGCTCTAGACGTCTGAAATCTTTAGCCAGTTTTTGCTGTGCAATGGTGAGCGCATGCAGTGCCTGCTCAAGATTCCTAATGCGCAGTGCCGTTTTTTCGTTGCGTCTGCCGGCATATTGTTTTCGCAATTTCTGCAGTTCGTCGAGTATGCTGTGTGCCTGTCTTTGCCTCTCTGCCCATTGTTGCGCCAGGTTGCGTGCCTGCGGATTCCTGAAATCCTGTAGGCTCCGGTAGACGAGGTTGTCGGCAATGACGAAAAAGTTTTTTTCCGCAGCCTCTAGGGTCGGTGTGGAATGTGCCAAGGCCTTGGCCCATTGCTCACGTTTTTGTGCAATCTTTTCGTGCCATCCCTGCTGAGAATCGGCGATGCATACGATTTCCGCTGCGGCACGTCGCAGGCTTTCGGGGTCTGCTGCCGTTTCCGGAGGAGAGTAGGGGGTGCCTTGTAGGAGTCCTTCGAGGAGGAACCAATAGAGGCAGACCTTGTCGTCGGGTTGCCTGCGATCGGTGACAAGGACTCCAATGCCTGCATTTTCATCTGTGGCGAGCAGATAGTCGTTTGCTGTGGAATTGAAGGGAAATCCCATGTTTTCGGGGCGTACGTACTGTCTGGTATCGGTGTTGAAACGTGTGACGTAGAGGTCAAGGCCCCCAAGCCCCTCGTCCGTTTCTGCTGCGAAGTAAAGGGTAACGCCGTCAGCGGCGACAAAGGGGCAGTCGGCATAACGGTAGGTCCCAAGTCCGGGAAGCGGTTGTGGCAGGGACCATAAATTGCCGTTGCGGTATGCGGCACAGAGACGGTATTCGCCGGTGGTGTCCGTCTGTGAGAACCAGACGGCAGAGGAGCGGGGATTGAGGTATGCGCATTGCCCTGTTGTGAAGGCGTGCTCGTCCGCGTTGTGCTGGAACAGCCGGTCGGGCAGTGCAAAATGTCCTGCATCGTCGGTGAGGCGCAATGCGGAGAGAAAGTCGTCCTTATGGGTGACCAAGCTGTCGATGAAGACAATGTGCCGAGTGTTCTGGAGCATTTCCTCTGCACGAGGTGTAAGGACTTCGGTGGCAACATCGGTGTGGCCGCTTTCTTTCGGCTGGGGAACTGCCCGTCGCAGGGGATGCTGCCCAATGGTGCAGAGGGCGGAAAATGCAAGCAGTGGCAGTGGAATGTGTATCATATGGTGTGCTATATGGGTGACGTGGCTTGACTTCGTCTTCGTTTCTTTCGCTCGGCATAGTCTAAGTAAACTTAGTCTCTGCTCTCGCTTATCGAAACGTTCATAGAAAAACACTGTTGCGTTCGGCGTTAATGGTGGTGGGTGCTCCGTGTCCGGGATAGACCGTTGTGGCGGGAGGGAGGCTGAGTATCCGTGATGTTAGGCTGTCCTTCAGTGCTGCGGCACTACCTCCGGGGAAGTCTGTGCGTCCGATGCCCCCCTTGAAGAGGCTGTCGCCGGTAAAGACCATAGGGTCAGGGCCTTCTATATAGTAGCAACATCCGCCCGGTGTGTGTCCCGGTGTGGCGATGACATGGAGAGCGGTACGGTGCCCGAAGATGAGCGTGTCGCCATGGTGGAGCATTTTGCCGGGAGAAGGAACCGGGAACTGGAGATGCGTCCCGAACATTTCGTGCAATTGCCGGCAGCCCTTTTGGTAGAGCGGAAGTTCGGGTTCCAGCATGGCAGGGGAGAGGGCGTAAGCGTCGGATACCCACTGCGCACCGAAGATGTGGTCGAAATGGCCGTGGGTGAGGAGGAAAAGCACAGGCTGTAGGGATTCCTGCAGCACATATTGGCGAATGGCCTCACGCTCGGTGGCGGAAAGCGCCCCACAGTCGATGATGACCGCCTGACGCGAAGCGTCGCTGACCACGTAGGTGTTTTCGTCGAGGGGATTGTTGATGAATGTCTTGACCGTTATCATGAGATGCTGACGTAAGCCACTTTCTTGGTTTCGAAAAACGGATGGTCGAACAGAGGTGCGAGGTCCCAGACTTCACTGCAATGCTTGAAGGGCATCATTTCAGCGGAGATGTCGCCACCCTTCAGTGCGATGACGCCGTTAGGCAGGGAATTCCGTTGTGTACGGTGAATATTCTTACGCACGAGTGCTACAAGGTCGGGCATAGGCATGACGGCGCGGCTAACCACAAAATCATAGCGGTGTTTTTCTTCCACTGCATTCCGGTGTAAGCATTGGCAGTTTTCGAGACCTATGGCTTCTGCCACAGCGGCTGCTACCTTGATTTTCTTACCTATGGAATCGATGAGCGTGAATTTCACTTCAGGGAAGAGTATGGCAAGTGGTATGCCGGGGAAACCGCCGCCGGTGCCGACATCAAGGACCTCTGTCTCCGGTCGGAAACGGACGATGCGGGCAATGCCAAGGCTATGGAGCACGTGATGTGGGTAGAGATTGTCGATGTCCTTACGGCTGACGACGTTAATCTTTGCATTCCATTCGCGGTACAAGGCATCCAAAGCCTCGAATTGCTCGGCCTGGAGCGGTGAAAGTTCCTTGAAATAGCGGTGTATGAGGTCTGCTTTCATATTTATGGATGGTGTGATGATTCTCCTTGCTCTTTGTTTCGCGTCGGTTTCCGGTGTCTTGGACGGTGAGTCCCGTGAGTATTCCCATCAGCCTGCACGTCCGTAGCCTTCCGGGTTGCCCCCTTTGTTTTCCTTTCTTTATCCCTGTGATTGGAGGATGCTCTGCGAGGGGATTGTTTCGGGCGTTCTACAGCCTCGTGGCAGCCTTCTGGGAGAGGGTTGCGACGGATGTGCCCGCCAAGCAGCTTTTCAATCTTCCTCAGGGCGATGAAATCCCTTTCACCGACCAAGGTGACGGCATTTCCTTCGCGTCCGGCCCTGGCAGTGCGTCCGATGCGATGTACATAATCTTCGGGGTCGCGGGGACAGTCATAGTTGATGACCATCTGAATGTCGTCGATGTCGATGCCCCGGCTGACAATGTCGGTGGCGACGAGTATCCCCGTCTTGCGCTGTCTGAAGGCGAGCATCACCTCGTCGCGCTCCTTCTGGCTGAGGTCGGAATGCATCTGTGCGCAGTTAAAGCCCCTTTTTTTGAGCAGTGCAGTGATTTCTTTGACGCAAGCCTTGCTCGAGGCAAAGAGGATAACCCGCTCGGGAAGCTTATGGGAGAATATATGGCCGACAACAGCCATCTTGTCCGTGTTGCGGCAGACGTAAATGCTCTGGTCTATTTTCTCGGCCGGTTTTGATACGGCAATGCGCACTTCAGCCGGATTAGACATAAATTCTTTGGCTATGGCGCCAATCTCATCCGGCATGGTGGCAGAGAAGAGAATGACCTGCCGTTTCGGTGGCAGTTGCTTGAGGAGGAATCTGATGTCGTCAATGAAGCCCATGTCGAGCATGCGGTCGGCTTCGTCAAGAATGAGGTGGGTGGTCCTGCTCAAATCGAGATTCCCCAGTTGGAGATGTGTAATGAGGCGTCCGGGTGTGGCGACGACGATATCCGCTCCCTGCTGGAAGGATTTGCGTTCCTGTTCGAACCGTACGCCGTCGTTCCCTCCGTACACAGCCACGCCATTGATGCCGGTATAATATGCAAACCCCTGCAGGGCTTGGTCAATCTGTTGTGCAAGTTCGCGCGTGGGGGCCATGATGAGGCAGTTGACGGCATCTGCATCGTGCGACGCTCTCGCGAGCAGGGTGAGCATGGGGAGGAGATAGGCAGCCGTCTTGCCGGTTCCGGTCTGCGCGATGCCTATGAGGTCCCGGCCTTCAAGGATAGGTGGAATGCACTGTGCCTGGATGGGAGTGCACTTTTCAAAGCGCATGTCCCAAAGGGCATCGAGCACATCATCGCTCAGCGGGAGTTCTTCGAAAAAGGTTTCGGGGCTGCATGTAGGAGCTGGGGCCGTGGAATGGGTATCAGTCATATATAGTGGTCTTCTGTTTTTTGTTGCTGTCTTAGATGGGATGCGGAGGTTATTGCGGAGTGCGTTTGTAGCACCAGGCGGCAATGAGGGCGAAGACGATGTTGGGCATCCACACCGCCAGCATGGCAGGCCATCCGGCATTGATGGCAAAGGAGCTGGAGACGGTCTGGAACATAATGTAGGTGAAGGTCAGTGCCAGTCCGATGCCAATGGCGGTCCCTTTTCCACCCTTGCGTTTCTCGGAGGAGAAGGAAACTCCGATAAGTGTAAGGATGAATGCCGCAAACGGTGAGGCGAAACGTTTATGGTATTCGACTTCGAACTGAGCCAGTCCGGCACTTCCGCGCAGCCTCTGGCGTGCGATGAAATAGTCGAGTTCCGAAATGGTCATCGTTTCCTGCTGGCCGTAGGAATAGAAGAAGTCCTTTGGTTCCATCATGATGGTGGTGTCCATCTTCTGTCCGGCAGAGATAAAGTCGCGTGCTCCACGCGTTTTGCGTAGCCTGTAGTTGTATAGTGTCCAAGAATATTTGTGGTCAGCAAGCGTGTCGTACTGGATGGTTTCGGCTGTGAGATGTTCCACCAGTCTCTTTTCGGAGAGACGGTCGAGAATGAATCCCGAACCGCTCTTCGTGCGGTTGTCGAAGAAAGAAATATACGCGACGACGCCGGTGTCTACCTGCATTTGCACGTTCTCAGCCACATCCACCATCTGTCGTTTTTTCACGTGCTTGTTTTCAAAGGCCAGGCGTTCGACATTTCCGTGAGGAATTACCCAACCTCCAAGGACGAAACTCATGATGGCCACGATAAGCGCCCCGAGGAAATAGGGTATCAAAAGCCGTCGGAAACTCATGCCAGTGCTTTTCATGGCAATGATTTCCGAATTTGAAGCAAGGTTTGTGGTGAAGAAAATGACCGCGATGAAGATGAACAACGGGGAGAACATGTTTGAAAAATACGGAATGAAGTTGCCGTAATAGTCAAAGACAATCTCCTTCCATGTAGCACCTGTGCCTGTGAGCTTGTCAATTTTTTCGTTGAAATCGAAGATGATGGCCACAGTGATAATCAGTACAATCATGAAGAAATAGGTGGTCAGGAAGCGTTTGAGGATATAGGCATCAATGCGCTTGAAACCGCATAATTGTACAAGCCGACACCATCCACGCCACATCATACGCAGCAGCCACCACAGCAGCAGCAATGGTGAGAAGGGTAATAGCAGCAGATATTTCAGGAAACGGCGTACGGTGATTTTGGGCATGAGGTATGGAGAAAAAATGGATGGGAGCATTTTACGGTGTTCCTCCTGGGTTGTGCCTTTGCCGGTGGGGGAGGCGGCTGACACCCTTGGCCATGTGGAGGAAACGAGGGAGAGGGGAGCGCTATTCAGAGCCTGTGCATGAGTTGCGGGAGGATGGCTTTTTTCCAATGGGCATAGTCATCGGCCAAGATATGTGCCCTTGCTGTCCGTACGAGCTCGAGATAGAATGCCAGATTGTGTATGGAGGCTATTTGCATGGCAAGGAGTTCTTTGGCCTTGAAGAGATGGTGTACGTACGCACGGGAGTATATGTTGTCTACGCGGCTTGTCCCCTCAGCGTCGAGCGGTGAGAAGTCGTTGGCCCATTTGGCGTTGCGGCAATTGATGATGCCATTCCATGTGAAAATCTGTCCGTTTCGCCCATTCCTTGTGGGCATTACGCAGTCGAACATGTCGACGCCGCGTTCGATGGCCTCAAGAATGTTGGCAGGTGTGCCTACTCCCATCAGATATCTCGGGCGGTCTGTTGGTAGAATCTCGTTTACCACCTCAATCATTTCGTACATCTTTTCGGCAGGTTCGCCTACGGCAAGCCCTCCGATGGCATAGCCTTCTGCATCTGTCTCGCTCATAAAACGGGCACTTTCGCGACGAAGCTCTGGGTAGACACAGCCTTGTACGATGGGGAATAGCGCCTGGTGATATCCATAACGGGCTTCAGAGGCGTTGAAGCGGTGGATGCAGCGGCGCAACCAGTTGTGGGTGAGTGTCAGGCTTTTCCGGGCGTAGTCGTATGAGGCGGTTCCGGGAGGACATTCGTCGAAGGCCATGATGATGTCTGCACCGATGCTGCGCTCGATGTCAATCACCTTTTCTGGCGAAAAGAAATGCTTTGAGCCGTCGATGTGGCTGCGGAATTCACAGCCGTCTTCAGTGATTTTCCGGATTCCCGTAAGACTGAATACCTGGAATCCTCCGCTGTCGGTGAGTATGGGACGGTCGAAGGCGTTGAAACGGTGTATGCCGCCGGCGGCTTCGAGCACGGGAAGGCCCGGACGGAGATAGAGATGATAGGTGTTGCCAAGGATAATCTGGGCTTTGATGTCCTCGGTCAGTTCGTACAGGTGGACGCCCTTCACGGAACCCACCGTACCAACGGGCATGAAGATGGGAGTGAGGATGTCACCATGGTCGGTATGCAGTATGCCGGTGCGTGCATTTGAGCTTTTGTCGGTATGCTCCAACTGGAAGAACGGTGCCCCCTTGCGCCATGATTTGCGTAACGAGGGTGTGAGACTGTCTGCTGTCATTTTTCTGTGGGGGTGTCTTCGATAGCGAATGTTTTAGGGTGTTCCACCTTTTCTGTAAGAAGGGCGGCATTCCATACCTGGGGTAACGAGCTGACAAATTCCAACTGGAGCCCTTGGGTATATCGTGCAGGAATCTCAAGCACATCGTTGCGGTTCCCCTCTGGCAGGAATATGGTGTTGATGCCTGCCCGTCGGGCAGCCAGGAGCTTTTCCTTCACGCCTCCGATGGGAAGCACCTTGCCGCGAAGGGTGATTTCGCCTGTCATAGCAATACCTTTTTTTACCCGTCTTTGGGTGAGTGCTGAGACCATACTGGTAGCAATGGTTATTCCGGCAGAGGGGCCGTCTTTGGGGGTTGCGCCTTCTGGAACGTGGACATGGATGGCCCATTGTTCGAAAAGGCGGCTGTCCAAATCCAAGGTGTCAGCGTTGGATTTGATATATTCCAAAGCCAAGGAAGCGCTCTCCTTCATGATGTCGCCAAGGTTTCCCGTGGTGGTCAGGCGTGGAGCTTTGGAGCGGGAAAGGCTTGTTTCTATGAACAGGATTTCACCCCCGGCAGCGGTCCAAGCTAAGCCTGTCACGACTCCAGCAAACCCGTTGCCCTCATATTTCTCGCGTGTGAACTTCGGGTTGCCCAGCAAACGTGTGACATCGTTTGGCTTTATGCTGATACTACGGGGAAGTTCGCTGAGTTCGGCATTTTCCAGGACGATTCTGCGGATGATTTTTGAAACGAGATGCTTGAGATGCCGTACGCCGCTTTCGCGGGTATAGCCTTCGATGAGGGATTCCAGGGCTTTGGTCGTGGGGCGTACCTTTAGCGGCAATGCCATCTCCTCAATGGCATCGGGGATGAGGTGGCGCCTTGCAATCTCGATTTTCTCTTCTGTCATATACCCGTCGACCTCTATGATTTCCATACGGTCGCGCAGGGCTGTAGGGATATCACCAAGATTGTTGGCTGTGGCGATAAAGAACACGCGGCTCAAGTCGAAATCGAAATCAAGGTAATTGTCGTGGAATGCATTGTTCTGTTCGGGGTCGAGCAGTTCAAGCAATGCACTTTGCGGATTTCCATTATGGCTGTTGCCTCCCACCTTGTCAATTTCGTCAAGGACAAACACAGGATTCCGAACACCGCACTTGATCATGCTCTTCATGATACGTCCGCACATGGCCCCGATGTATGTGCGCCGGTGTCCTCGGATTTCCGACTCATCGTGCATGCCTCCAAGGCTGATGCGGACATACTGTCGCTGCAGGGCGTGTGCAATGCTTCGGCCGAGACTTGTCTTTCCTACCCCCGGGGGGCCTACGAGGCAAAGGATGGGAGCCCGTTCCGACTTGCTGAAAGCCATTACAGCCAAATGCTCGAGAATGCGTTCCTTAACCCGTTCCATGCCATAATGGTCCTTGTCAAGTATCTTCCGGGCACGTGCTGTGCTGATGCTTTCTGGGGTTCCGTTTCCTGCATTCCACGGGAGTGAAAGCACCGTACGGATGTAGGTATAGGAAATGTTGTATTCGGGCGAGGCGGGGTTCATCCGCTCCAACCTGGCCAGTTCGGTGAGGATGTTTTCCTGTACCTTCGGGGGGAGTACCAGGTTTTCTATAGTGGTACGGAAACGTATGATATCGGCATTCTCGTCCGTACCGAGTTCCTTGTTGATATTCCTGATTTCCTGTTGCAGATAGTATTCGCGCTGTTGTCGCGAGAGGTCTGCCATGGTCTGTTCCTGAATCTTCCCTATCAGTTTTATTCGCTTCAGTTCTATGTTAAGCAGTTTGATGCCTTCGTGCATCTGTGACAAGGGATCGCAGATTTGCAGGACGCTCATCTTGTCCTGGACTTTGAGCGGGAGATTAGACATCATGAAGTTGAAAAGCATCCAGCTTCCCTTCATGTTCTCAAAGGCAAATTTGAGTTCACCCGAAACATGCTCGTCTGAGGCTTCGATGAATTTTTCCACCACGTTGCAGAAAAACTTGCGGGAGGCCTTTGCTGTTTCATCGTCCGGCTCTTCGGGTTCGCTGACTGTTTCCACTTCTGCTTCCATGAATGGCATTCCGGAATGTACATCCTTTATCAGCCTCACGCGGTTTGCAGCCTGTACGATGACACTGGTCTTGTCTTCGGGCAGACGGATTGTTTTCAGCACCCGTGCAAGCACTCCCATGGAATATAGGCTGTCGAAGGATGGGGCATCCTCGGCCTCGTCATATTGCACACCGAGCACAATCCACTGCTCCGGACCGCGTTCTTCGGCCCACTCCACAAGCTTTCCGCTGCTTTCGCGTCCTATCGCCAATGGCATGATAACACCGGGGAACACAACCATGTTCCGCAGTGGGAGAATGGGCAAGATGCCCCGAAAATCAATATATTCCTTTTGTGCTGGGTTACTGCCGTAGTCGGCAATAATCCCTATTGATGCTGTTTTGTTTTTCTTCTTTTTTTCCATATAATGGACAATCGGTCTTTTTTTGTAAAGAGTGTGCGAAAAGGGTTGTGCTATAAATCTGCTATGCCTCCCCCCCTGTCAGACTTTCCCGAGAGAGTGACGGAGGAAGACGAAGTCACAGGGACGGAAAAACTGACGAGTTATAGCACACCTCCTTGCCATTACTTACGTCCTTAAGGCATGGTGGGACTTTATTCTTCAAGAATAGTGAATACGGCAAATTTCAGCAGCAATTTCTTCTTTCCTACCATATCGAATATGATGTCAGCCATTGCGTTTTCTCCACTTCCCTCAAGGCCTTCAACGGTGCCCTTACCGAATCTTTGGTGGTGGAGGATGGAGCCTACCTTCAACACTCCCGCTTTTGTCAGGATTTCCTCGACCTTGTCTGTTATGGGATATCCTTGTGCACGGAGGACGCGCCGAGGGGGCATTGCTGCAGAGTTCCTGGAGGGAGAGTGGGCAACCGAAGCGGTGTTGCGAACGTAGCTTCTTTCTACAGGGATAAGGTGGGGACGGTCGAGACGGATATACTTTTCATTGATGTCGTCGATGAAATCGCTTTGTTCGGCAGTGTCGAACTTCCCGTTTCTGAATCTGCTACAGGCATATGAAAGAAAGCATCGTTTTTCGGCTCGCGTGACAGCTACGTAGAACAGCCTTCGTTCTTCCTCGTATTCCCTGGGAGAGAGGAGTGAGTGTGTGCTGGGGAAAAGATGCTGTTCCATGCCTGCCACAAATACGGTATCAAATTCCATACCTTTTGCCGCGTGTATGGTCATGAGTGTCACTTTCGGCCTTCCGTCGTCGTGTCTGTCAGCATCTGTCAAAAGCGAAACTTCGGAAAGATAATCCCCCAAGAACACTTTCTTCTCCGGTGACTCCAAATGGCTGTCATGCATGAAGCGGTATACGCTTCCCATCAGTTCGTTGATGTTTTCGCGTTTTGACTCTCCATCCTGCTCGTTTTCCTTTAACAGGCTTGCGTTGATTCCGCTTTGCAGGATGACTTGTTTAACCAAATCATAGACTTCGAGTTCCTGTGCCAGACTTTGGAATTCTCGTATCATACCCGCAAACATTTTGAGTTTTGCAATTGTACCACGATTCAGCTTGACCTCGTATTCCGTGGGATTTTCCAACACTGCCCATATCGGTACATTGTGCTGATGGCTGGCCACTGTCAGTTTCTGAATGGTAGTATCGCCTATCCCCCGTGTGGGAGTGTTCACCGCACGTCTGAAAGCCGCTTCATCGTAGGGGTTTTGGATAAGACGCAGATAGCCGAGGACGTCTTTGATTTCTTTGCGTTCGTAGAATGACTGTCCGGCATACACTTTGTAAGGTATGTTGTTTTTGATGAAGGTCTCTTCCAGCGGGCGGCTTTGGGCGTTTGTGCGGTACAGTATGGCCATGCGCCCGTAGTCCACACCTTCTTTCGCCTTCAGACGTTTGATGTGCCCGCATATTTTCGAAGCCTCTTCACGATCGTTTTCCGCCTTTATCAGTACAATCGGCTCTCCTGTGTCGTTTTTCGAGAAAATGGTTTTCTGTATCTGATGCTGGTTGTGGCTTATGATGTCGTTCGCCGCATGGACAATGTCGTAATACGAGCCCGTGCCGAGCACGCCGTCGACCTCCGGCATCTCGTTCACGATCTCCTCCTGATAGCGCTGGGCCAGACAGCCAGTGACGAGAATTTTCCCAACGCGGCCCTCCTGCTTGAGCGCGCCCATGGCCAGAATGTGGTCGATGGCCTCTTCCTTGGCCGAATCGATGAAACCGCAGGTGTTGATGATCACCAGCTCCGCTCCATCGGGATCCGGCAGAATTTCATATCCGGCCTGCCGCAGCAGATAGAGCATCTGCTCGGCGTTGACCTGATTTTTGGCACAACCGAGCGAGATCATGCCGATCGTATGCGTCATTCCAGTTCCTCCGTCATTGTTTCCTCCAGTTCCAGATCTTCGAGATCTGCCTCATAACGCCGCAGCGCGTCACGGATCTCCCCATAGGAAAAGCCGCGGCGCAGCAGCGCATCAATTGTTTTTTTGATGGTCTTCTCATCCGCCGTCCGCCCGCGCAGCTTCGCGGCCAGAAAGCGGTCGATGGCATCGTCCATCACCGGGATGCGCGCGAGCGCTTCGTCCCAGA
>SFJN01000078.1 GCA_004555055.1 Bacteroidales bacterium
GAACTTAGCCAAACAGTCTTCCGCGTATAAGGTTTTCTTCCGATTTCCCGCACACAGAGCAGAGCCCGTTATTGGATAAGAAGTACAATCATACGGAGGGCGAAGTCAAAGAACACCATTTGCGAATTGGTATTCTGCTCAATATCGCGCTGGGCCTGCGAAAGCTCGTCCATAATGGGGATGACATTGCGTTCGTTGACAAAACGTGCAAAATTGACGGAGAACTGGTTTTCCTGTTCCGAGAGGTAGTTGAGCTCGGGCCGGTGGAAGTTGTACATGAAATTTTCGCGGATAAGGCGCTGGCAATATGCCAGAAAATCCTTCTGCCGTTCCCTACCCCATTCCGACACCTGCCGTGCCCAATCACGCATTTCGCGGATATCCCGAAGATAGCATTTGCGCATAAGGAGCACAAACATGGAAAAGAACAGGGCTTCATCAGCGCTGACGCTGATGAGTTGGAGGGCACGGGTGTAGCTTCCGGCAGCGGAATGGGCGATGGTGCGCGCCATGGAAGAGTCGAGGCCACGCTGCGCACAGAGCGCCTCCTCTATTTCCGCATCGGCAAGTCCCTTGAAGTCAATACGCTGGCAACGGCTGACGATGGTGTCCAGCAAACGTTCGGGATGCTCGCTGACAAGGATGAACACCGTATGCTGCGGCGGCTCCTCAAGAATCTTCAGAATCTTGTTGGCACAACTTTCATGCATGAATTCCGGCAGCCAGATTACCATCACCTTGTAACCGCCCTGCGAGGACATGAGATTGAGCTTATGTACAATGCGTGCACTCTCCTCGGCATAAATCTGCACTTTCTTAGCTTCCTTGGTAAGTTGCCCCACCCATGCAGGGAGGTCGAAGTAGCAGCTGTTGCGTATGGCATCGCGCCATTCGGCCATAAAAAGTTCAGAAGTGGGTGCCGAACTGGAACCTTCCGGCTTGTATACGGGAAATACAAAATGCAGGTCAGGATGCTGCAAGGCATCGGCCATGCGCTTTCCGCGTTCATCGGCATCCAGTTTAACGAGGTCGACGGCAAATTCCACCGCCATCGCCAATTTTCCGCAGCCTTCGGGACCACAGAAAAGAAGGGCATGGGGCAGACGTCTGGCTGCAATGAACTGCTGCAGACGCTGGCGGACGGCATCCTGGGCTATGGCTCGGTACATGGTCAGACTTTTATTGTTTTCTGCTATTATTCAATATAAGGGTGCTCTATAAATTTATTTATTATTCATTTAGGAAATGTTCTTATGCTTGGGCAATTTTCAAGCTAATTTATTATAGAACACCCCCTATAGAATAGAACAGTCCCTTTAATAGATCTGGCGGGCAATTTCGGCGATGCTCTCCACCGCACTCACCGTATAGAAATGGAGAGAGGGCACACCATGTGCCATAAGTTCGCGACATTGTGCGACACACCATTCCACACCCACATGGCGGACGTCCTCATCGGTACGGCATTTCAGCAGTTCGTGGGCGAGGGGCTCGGGAAAATCACAACGGAAGGTACGGGGAACAACGGTAATCTGCGAGAGCTTTGCCAAAGGTTTGATGCCGGGAATAATGGGGACATTGATGCCCAAATCGCGACAGCGTTGCACAAAGGCAAAATACTTGGCATTGTCATAGAAAAGCTGGGTGACACCATATTCCGCACCATTGTCAACCTTCTGCTTGAAATATCGAATATCCTGCTCCAGGTTAGGAGCTTCTTCGTGCTTCTCGGGATAGCATGCCACACCATAGTGGAAGGGGGTCCCTTTGTGGTTCATCCGCGTTCCGTCATCGAACCATCCTTCGTTGAAACGGTTGACCTGCCCTTGCAGTTCGGTGGTATGGCTATGCCCTCCGGGAGTGGGACGGTAATAGGGGTCTTCTTTGGCCTTGTCACCACGCAAGAGGAGAAGATTTTCGATGCCGAGAATTTGCATGTCAATAAGTTGGTATTCCGTGTCCTCACGTGAGAATCCGGAGCAAAGGAGATGGGGCACAAGGGGTATGCCGTATTCGCGCTGCAGGGCGGCGGCGATAGCGATGCTTCCCGGACGGCGACGTACGCGTTGACGCACCACCAGTTCACCCACGCCTTCGGGCTGTGGGAACGGCGCCGGACCGTAGACGTACTCGCTACGGTGGTTGGTGATATTGATGTATCGGGGAGCGAATTCGCGCAGACGGTCGATGGTACGCCGCAGGCCGTCGATGCCGTTCCCCTTAAGCGGCGGCAACACCTCAAAGGTGAAGGCCGTCGAAGAGTCTTTGATAAGGTCTAGTATATTCATTTATGTGTCTGTCGGGGGAAAGTTACCCTGCTTGTCTTTCTATTTCACTGCTTACGCCCAAAATACTGTCTCATATTCTGCCGGGTGTCATTGGTCAAGGACTTCATGCTTGCCAGCACACGGGTAAGGTAGAACGGGAAACTGTAATCCGAAGGACTGGAGAAATAGATTTTGGAGAATTCTCTGATTTTTCCGGCCGCGATATGAAAAAGCTCCGAAAAAGCCTTTCCACGTGTCTGCGCACTGTTCTCCCGATAACGGCGGTAATAGACGGCCGAACGCGAAGCCATGACGTTTTCCTTGATGCTGTCGCTGATGAGGAACATGAAAAGGCTGTCTTCGCCGTTGGAGAAACGGGAATCATAACGGCGTTCGCGAATAATGTCCATGGGTATCAGTTTCATCCATGGACCGGAATAGAACTTACGGACCCTGGACGACAACGGACCACATCCATGAAGGCTGCAGTGCTCATAGGCTTCGGTGATGGCATAGGGCAGCTGCCTGTGTGGCATACCATCGTTGAATGCATACGGGTAGCAGAGACTTACGGTGTGAGGTGTAGCTACGCGGAGCATTTCCTCCAGGTAATTCGGTGAGATGAAATCGTCGTCATCTATAAAGGTGACGTATTCACCACTGGCACGGTCGAGCGCCACATTGCGGGCGTTCGACACACCTGGGGTGTCAGTCTGCACCAGCGTAACGTTCATGTCGGCCATCTTGTCCGCCAGATAATTCCGTATCTTCGTATACCACGGTTCCTTGCACCCGTTCAGCACAAGCAGCAATTCCCAATCTTCGTGGGGTAACGTCTGCAATACAAGCGAATCGAGACATTCCCACAAATAGGACTGGGGCTTGTAAGTGGGTATGATGACGGAAACTTTCATAATCTTACAGATATAGGAGTCTCTATAAACACAGCATGAGCAGGAAGTTCCTCCCCGTTCGCCACTTCCCGGACTGATTTACGGCACACCTCATATGGTTTACTCCTAAATATTATATATATGAGGCTGTGACTTGTAACGAAGGATGCATGGAGCAGTCTCCCTGTGCCCGAGGGCAAACGTCGGGGAAAACGGTCTGCCGTCTGACCTTTATAACGTAGACGGCCATTATTTATTATAGGGATATCTTATAAATTGGTCTTGCATGCATTATTTGGAGCGGCGCAGAAATCTGCAGTTGGCGAGCACCGCCCCTTCATCATCACGGAAAACGGTGTGTCGGAAAAGGGAAGTTTCCGACACACCGTCCGTTATGACAGACGTGCTTTCACAGCACTATGCCGAAGTCTCACGCTACTTCAGCGGCCTTCTTTGCCTGTTTGCCAATCACCTTAAGGGCAATGGGAGCGGCAAGGAAGATTGAAGAGCAGGTACCGAAGATGACACCGAGAATCATGGCGAAAGCGAAGCTGCGCACGGCATCACCACCGAGGAAGAAGATGCAGAAGAGCACCAGCAAGGTAGTGAGCGATGTCATGATGGTACGGGTAAGTGTGCTGTTGAGCGACTCGTTGAAGAGACGTTCGGGATCACGGGTAGGATAGAGACCGATGTTCTCGCGGATACGGTCGAATACGACCACCTTGTCGTTGATGGAGTAACCTATAGCGGTCAGGATAGCTCCGACGAACGTCTGGTCAACCTCGAGCGAGAAGGGCATCCAACCCCAGCAGATGGAGTAGAGACCGATGATGAGGAACGTGTCGACTGCAAGGGCACCGACGGCACCAAGCGAGAAGGCCACGTTGCGGAAACGCACGAGGATGTAGAGGAAGATGGCGAAGAGCGAGAGGAAGGTAGCGATGATGGCACCGCGGGTCATGTCGGCAGCCACACTGGAACCTACCTTTTGGGCACTGATGATGGAACCTCCGGTCTTGTTGTCACGGTCCTTGAAGGTGTCATAGTCGGCCTTGATGAGTTTGGCATCGGAGAGTGCGGTCCAGATGAGCTTTTCAACTTCCTGGTCCACTTCCTGACCGTTCTGCTCAATCTTATAAGAGGTGGAGATACGGATGGCGGGGTTCGAGGTGGTGACGATGGCCAGACAGCTTACGGTACCCTCGCTGCCCACCTTTTCCTGTACGGCGGCCTTCACCTCTTCGGGCTCAACGGGCTGTTCGAATTCTACCACGTAGTTGCGGCCACCGGTGAAGTCGATACCCTGCTGCAGACCACGGGTCCCGAGGCTGACACCACAGGCGGCGATAAGGACGGCAAAGACGATGAACGACTTGCGGGCCATGCCCATGAATGCATATTCGGTGTCGGTGGCAAAGCGTTTGGAAAGTGCGGTCACGAAGGTGATGCCGGTCCACTTCTCCTTGTTCAGGAAGTGCTCGTATACAATACGGGTAATCCATACTGCGGTGAAGAAGCTGGCAACGATACCGATGCCGAGGGTCATGGCGAAACCGCGGATAGAACCTGTTCCGACATTGTAGAGGATGACGGCGGTGATGATGGAGGTAAGGTTCGAGTCGAAGATGGCGCTGAAAGCATTATCATAACCGTCGGCAAGAGCCTCCTTCACCTGTTTGCCTGCACGCAGGCCTTCCTTGGTACGTTCATAGATAAGCACATTGGCGTCGACGGCCATACCGAGCGAAAGCACAAGACCGGCGATACCGGACATCGTAAGAGCCGCCTGGAAAGAGGTAAGGATACCGAATGTGAAGAAGAAGTTGAGCAACAGTGCACAGTTGGCCACCATACCGGGGATGAGACCATAGTAGAGCACCATGAAGAACATCAGGAAGACGAAGGCTACCACGCAGCTGATGAAACCGGCCTTAACGGAAGCGGCACCGAGGCTCGGACCTACGGTCTCTTCCTGTACGATGGTGGTGGGAGCGGGCATCTTACCGCTCTTCAGCACGTTGGCAAGGTCCTGGGTATCCTGTGTAGAGAAGTTTCCGCTGATCTGGCTCTGACCACCGGTAATTTCGCTCTGGATGGTCGGTGCGCTGTATACAAAGCCGTCGAGGACGATGGCTACAGGACGCTTCAGGTTCTTCTTCGTAATCATGGCCCAGTCGCGTGCACCGTCGGTATTCATGGTCATCGAAACCACAGGACGATGATACTGGTCGTAGTCGTCCTTGGCGTTTTCAATGACGTCACCGGCAAGTGCGGGAGCACCGTTGGTACGACGGAGGGCATAGAGTTCGAACATGTTGCCGCCCTTGAACATATCGCTGGCCTTCACACCCCATGCGAGCACGAGGTCGGTAGGAAGCACTTCGCGGGCTGCGGCGCTGCGGATGAGTTCACCCACGGCAGCTGTATCGGCACTGTTGACGTAACCTACCACACAACTGGTGGGGCTTACGAAACTCTGACCGCCCATACCCTGCATCAGACGGCTGAGGAGGGGATGTGCAGCATGGGCTGCAGCAATGGCCTTTTCGTCGGCTTTTGCCGTTGCGGTTTCCTGAGCACCCTCATTGGCGGCCTTGGCCACCTTCTTGAGGTTGTCGGTGATGCTGGCAGCCGCAGCGGTATCCTCAGCCACTGCAACCTCTTCCTTAGCAGGAGCCTCGGTGGCAGCGGTGTCGGCCTTTTCCGCATGGGCAGCCTGGGCCAGACGGGAGTCGAGAGCCGTGAGGGCGGGGTTGATTTCATTGAGGGTATAGCACTCCCAGAACTCCAGGTTTGCACTTCCCTGAAGCAGGTTACGGACACGCTCGGGCTCCTTGATACCGGGCATTTCAACCATAATCTGTCCCATCTGTCCGCGACCCTCAAGGATCTGGATGTTGGGCTGTGCCACACCGAAGCGGTCGATACGGTTCTGCACCACCTGGTAGGAGTTGCTCACAGCAGCCTTGATTTCGGTCTCAAGTGCACTGCGCACCTGGGCATCGCTGCTGTTGGGGGTGATGTTGGCTTCCTTGAGCTTGAGGGCGAATACGCCACCGAGCTTGTTCTTGCCTGCCTTTTCCTGATACTTGCGGATAAAGACGTCGAGGAAGTCCTCGCTGCTCTGTTCCGCTTCGGCTTTAGCCTCTTCGATTGCAGCCTGGACCATGGGGTCGCTGGCATTCGAACCGGCAAGATTCTTTACTACTTCGGGCACGCTGACCTCGAGGATGACGTTCATACCACCCTTCAGGTCAAGTCCGAGACCGATTTGCAGCTCTTCACACTGCTTGTACGTGTAGCCGAGGTACACTTCTTCCTGACGCAGGGAGTCGAGGAAGGCCTTTCCTGCCACCTCGTCCATTGCCGCAGCCTTCGACTCGTAATGACGGGTCACCCAGCTGAAGCTCAGATAGAAGAGACAGATGAGGCCAAGAAGCAATGCAATGATTTTGACAAATACTTTGTTTTGCATTTGGTTGAACTTGGTTTTTATGTGATTATTTTTGTTTGTTTTTGGCTTAAGGGGTGTTCTATAAATCACTTGAAAGATGCAGAAACAGCACCTTCCCGATTGCCGCACCAATGCCCTGCACAGCACACAAGTGCCACACAGAACTGACTTAAATATACTTTTTGAGCGTGCAAATATAGTTATATTTTTCAAAACACAAGGTGGCACAAGATTAAAAAGGGGCTTTTTTGCCTTCTATCGACCGATTTCTGTAAATTTATCCTTAACTTTGCGCCACGCTTTCCGCCACAGCAACCACATTGCCCTCGAACCGGCACCCGCCCTTATGGGGGGGGCAGGGAAGGCGCTCTGGAACCTGCAAAACACCAATATTTTATATGGTGCAGGCGTGCACAGACCCTGCCACGACACACCTGCACCGAGCGACAATCCCCCTTTTTCTCTGAACACCTAACCACGACCCACATGTACAACCGCACTCTTGTCACCGCCGCCCTGCCCTATGCCAACGGCGGTGTTCACATCGGACATCTTGCCGGAGTCTATGTGCCGGCCGACATCTACGTGCGCTACCTCCGCCTGAAGGGACGCCCCGTAATGTTTGTCTGCGGCTCGGACGAGCACGGCGTACCCGTCACCATCAGGGCACGCAAGGAGGGCGTCACGACCCAGGAGGTCGTCGACAGATACCACAACATCATCCGCGACTCCTTCGAACGTTTCGGAATCTCCTTCGACATCTACAGCCGTACCACCAGCCCCACACACCACAAATTTGCTGCCGATTTCTTCCGCCATCTTTACGACAACGGGAAACTTCAGGAAATCACCGAAGAACAATTCTGCGACGAGGTGACGGGTGAGTTCCTCACCGACCGCAACATCGTCGGCGAATGTCCGCGATGCCATGCACAGGGGGCATACGGCGACCAGTGCGAAAAATGCGGTGCCACACTCAGTCCCGACGAACTGATCAACCCCACCAACAAGAACAATCCCGGACACGGATTGGTGAAACGCCCTACCAAAAACTGGTATCTCCCCTTGGGCGACTATCAGCAATGGCTCAGAAAGTGGATTCTCGAAGACCACACCGAGTGGCGTGCAAACGTCTACGGACAGTGCAAGTCGTGGCTCGACATGGACCTCCAGCCCCGCGCCATGACGCGCGACCTCGACTGGGGAATCCCCGTTCCCGTTGAGGGTGCCGAGGGCAAAGTACTCTACGTATGGTTCGACGCTCCCATCGGATACATCAGCAACACCAAGGACCTTTGCGAGGGAGACCCCGAACGCTGGGGCAGCTGGCAGACCTGGTGGCAGGACGAGAGCACACGTCTCGTACACTTTATCGGAAAGGACAACATCGTTTTCCACTGCCTCATCTTCCCCACCATGATGAAGGCCCACGGCGGATACATCATGCCCGACAATGTGCCGGCAAACGAATTCCTCAACTTAGAGAACGACAAGATTAGCACTTCCCGCAACTGGGCAGTGTGGCTCCACGAATACCTCGACGACTTCCCGGGCAAACAGGACGTCATGCGATATGTACTGACCGCCAACGCCCCCGAAACCAAGGACAACAACTTTACGTGGGCAGATTTCCAGGCACGCAACAACAACGAACTGGTGGCCGTCTACGGCAACTTCGTCAACCGCGCCCTGCAACTCACCCAGAAGTATTTCGACGGTATGGTGCCACCCTGCGGTGAACTCTCCGAGGCCGACCGCGCCACCATCGAAGAATTCCATGCCATAAAGGACGAACTGGAACGCCTCATCGAGACTTTCCATTTCCGCGATGCACAGAAAGAGGCCATGAACCTGGCCCGCATCGGCAACAAATACCTCGCCGATGCCGAACCGTGGAAAGTCTTCGCCACCGACCCCCAGCGTACCGCCACCATCCTGCACCTCGCACTCCAGCTCACTGCCAACCTGGCCATCGCCTTCGAACCCTTCCTGCCCTTCTCCAGCGCAAGCCTTCGCGAAATGCTTGCACTCGACCACCTCGACTGGGAGCAGCTGGGAAGAACCGACATCCTGCAGACCGGACACCAGCTGCAGAAACCGCACCTCCTCTTCGAGAAAATCGACGACGCCACCATACAGCAACAGCTCGACCGGCTTGAAAACATCAAACGCGAGAACGAACGTGCCAACTACCGCGCCAACGATGTCCGCCCCGACGTCACCATCGACGACTTCGGCAAGCTCGACCTCCGCGTGGGTACCGTCCTCGAATGCGAACGCCTGAAGAAGAACAAGAAGCTTCTCCGCTTCACCATTGCCGACGGTCTTGAGAACCGCCAGATTCTTTCGGGCATCGCAGCAGAGTACGACCCGTCGGAACTCATCGGCCGTCAGGTGGTCTTCATCGCCAACCTTCCCGCCCGCACCTTCAAGGTCGGTAAGGAGGAGCTTATCAGCGAAGGTATGATTCTCTCCGCAGCGAACTACGACGGACGACTCAGCGTAGTAACCGTCGACCGCGAGGTGATGCCGGGCAGCGAGGTGGGATAAGGCATCCCTCGTCCCCTCCACTACAGAAAACACACGGTTTCACCGCATATTCCAATCCCTCTGGCGATTCCATGAAATCGCCAGAGGGATTTTTCTTTTCCCGTTGGGTGGAGGACGATAGGGGCGGGGTACGGCTTGTGGCGCCTCACGCCCCACACAAAAAAAAGTGCCACAGAAACTCTGTAGCACCCTCCATAGGAATAAAAAAGAGAAGCATTCGTCCTTTCACTGCGAGAATTGTCGCTTGCCATCCATCAATAACAGAAAAGCGTGAACGTCTTCCTCCAAGGACATTAGCAGCAATAACCGACGGATATGCTCCCTTACAATAACAAATTCCGCACCCGGAACTTAATGAAACAATTAATAGATGCTGCAAAGGTACAACCTTAGGAGTTAACGAGGCTTTTCAAATCATAAAATTGACGAAATGAACGTCCTTTGTTAATATTATCATGCTGCGGGACGTTCTTTTTTTCGTATTTTTGGTACATTGAAAACAAGGAAAAATCGGAATGTATCGTGAATGTAAATTGAGAAGGAGACGCACGATACCCCGAAAAATCCATATTCTCCCCAGGGGTATCAGCCCTGTTGCAGCGTCATTCTTCATTGGCAAGGACTGCCATATCGTTGGACATCAGCTCAATGAGTTTGCTGATTCCCGAAGGCAATGATGCCGGAGTGGCACGCATCTGAATGTCAATGTAGTTCTTGGCCTGAACCTCCGATGTGGCTGATGTGGACACATTTCCCCTCATGTATTTCGCTTTAAGGCTGCCCTTGCTACATGTCGTGACGGTGGCTTTAAAAGAAAAGTCAACGGCATCAATCTGCAGATAGGGCACCGGTACAAGCATGATGAGCGGCATCGTCAGACGTCGGTATCTGCCATTGGCCTGATAAAGGAAGGTAACGGTCACGGGCTCCAAATCACCGACAACATCCGTCGATTTCTGAAAAGGCGCGGAAAAGCGTGGCCTCCGTAAGGCATACGGGTGGTGCGGAAACAGGCGCATGTCGCTCCCAACATGTCATAACAGGGGAACGTGGAGGTGATTTCACGGCATACCGCGGCGGAAGGCACAAAAAAAAGTGCCGCAGAAAACCGCAGCACCCTCCATTGATATTAGAGAAAAAAAGACATAAATCCGGGCCGTATCAGAATCTTTTCAACACTTCAACGAATTGACTATTTTATGTTTTGATGGGATTGCAACGCAGATAAGCCAGGAAACTTATGTCTTACATCAAACCGATTCCGCACCCGAAACCGTTGACAATTATAAATAGACACTGCAAAATTAAGGCAAAACCTGCAAAAACACCCGCACAATTCATAAAATTGACGATATGATAAACATTTTTATATCGACATCACCCGCCGATGTATACACCTGTCATCGATTTTGGTACAATGGGAAAAAGCGGAAAAAGGCGATGTATCATAAATGTATATTGGTGGAAGTTTTCCCCATATAGGCCAAAAGGATGAGAAAAGCGCGCCCGCGAACACAAAAGACGGCAGAAAAGGAAGGGGGAAACGACGGAAAAACACGTGGGGAGGCATCGGAAAATCCGGAGATCATTCCGGATGCTTTCCGGCCAATCCACAGAAAAAGGGACCCACATTGCCTTTTGTTCCGGCAACATGAGTCCCAATATAAGAAGCATCAGCAGGGATTACCCCAGGTCGGGCAGCACTCCTTGTATCATAAAAATGACGAGGAAGGGGATGCTATGCAAGCATTGCTGTTACGCACTCTTTCAAAGATGGCCGCTTCAAAGCCCACTCTTCTTGCAGTCTGTGCATGAATGGCATGTACGGAAACCCTCCGATTAGGTTACGGAACGGCGGAAAAAAACAACTCTCGCTGCAGGGCGGACGCTTATGAAGCATCGCGCCGATATCCTGGCCAAGCCTTGTAAACGATCAAAATGCATAACACTATCAGTAAACCTTTTGGCAGGAAAAACATTCAGTCGTCCGCTTTCCTCGCAGACAACCAAGGCAAATTGCGGAGTCAAAGGCAGTAATATCATTTCCGTTAAACGCGAAACAAAAAGATGAAACGCGGACAACTTCATAAACTACTACAAATGTACATGCTTGAAATATCCTCAGGCTTTTTGTATTCAGTCTGTTCCCGGATGTTGTTCCGGGCATGGCTGTAAAGGACAACCTTGTGCTGTATCGACAGGATATTCAGGGGAATCGAACCCCGACAACATCCTTTC
>SFJN01000310.1 GCA_004555055.1 Bacteroidales bacterium
TGCCGACGTAGATGCCGTAGGTGTGCTTCGTGTGCTGGAGGCGGTGCGCCAGCTCGGTCTCTCTGAGACATGTCGTATCTATCAGGCTTCCACTTCCGAGCTCTATGGCAAGGTGGAGGAAGTGCCGCAGAATGAAAAGACTCCGTTCCATCCGTATTCTCCCTATGCCGTAGCAAAGCAGTATGGTTTCTGGATTGTAAAGGAATATCGTGAGGCATATAATATGTTCTGCTGCTCTGGTATTCTCTTCAACCATGAGAGCGAGCGTCGTGGCGAGACTTTCGTGACACGAAAGATTACACTTGCTGCCGCTCGCATTGCACAGGGCAAGCAGGATTGCCTCTATCTGGGCAATCTCGACTCATTGCGCGACTGGGGATATGCCAAGGATTATGTGGAATGTATGTGGCTCATCCTTCAGCACGACACACCAGAGGACTTCGTCATCGCCACAGGAGTGCAGCACACCGTTCGTGAGTTTGCCACACTGGCCTTCCACTATGCCGGCATCGAACTGCGCTGGGAAGGCGAAGGCATCAACGAGAAGGGTATCGACGTGAAGAACGGAAAGGTGGTAGTGGCCGTGAGCGAGGACTTCTATCGTCCCACCGATGTGGTCAACCTTTGGGGTGACCCCACCAAGGCCAAGAACGAACTGGGATGGAATCCGCAGACCACCAGCTTCGAGGAGCTCGTACGCATCATGGTGAGCCACGACATGCAGAAGGTGGCGGCCGACCATGTGGCAAGCGTAATGCGTACCAACCTCGCAGAATATCTCGAAAAAGGAATTGTCAAGTAACTATAGAGACCATGTCATTAAGCAAAGACAGTAAGATATATGTGGCAGGACACCGCGGACTCGTGGGTTCTGCCATCTGGAACAACCTCCAGGCAAGAGGATATTACAACCTGGTGGGAAGAAGTCATAGCGAACTCGACCTCACCGACCAGAATGCGGTGAAGGAGTTCTTCGACACCGAAAAGCCCGATGCAGTGGTGCTCGCAGCCGCATTCGTGGGCGGCATCATGGCCAACTCGCTCTATCGTGCCGACTTCATCATGCAGAACATGAAGATGCAATGCAATGTCATCAGCAATGCCTACTCCCACGGAGTGAAAAAACTGCTCTTCCTCGGTTCTACGTGCATTTATCCGAAGAATGCTCCGCAGCCAATGAAGGAAGACGCTCTGCTCACATCGCCACTGGAATATACCAATGAGGAATATGCCATAGCGAAAATCGCAGGACTGAAGATGTGCGAGAGCTACAACTTGCAGTATGGCACAAATTACATCGCAGTGATGCCAACCAATCTCTATGGTCCGAACGACAACTTCCATCTCGAAAACTCTCACGTGATGCCGGCCATGATGCGCAAGATATATCTCGCAAAACTTATTCACGATGGCAACTGGACGGCTATCGAGAACGACATGAACAAACGCCCCATCAATCCCAACGAAAAGCTGAAGTCTATCATCGGCGAGGGAAATGTGGACGGACGTAACTCTCATGAGCGTATTCTGAAAGCATTGGAGTTCTATGGTATCTACGACAACAAGGTGGTGCTGTGGGGAACGGGAAATCCGCTGCGCGAATTCCTGTGGAGCGAGGATATGGCCGACGCCAGTGTTCACGTGCTTCTCAACGTGGACTTCAAGGACATCATCGGTATCGAAAATTATTCATCGGTGTTCTTCGGTGCCAAGGCCGACGGAGCCGTTGACCGCAACAACAGCGAGGGACGAGGCGGTGCCATCCCGTCGCTCGGCGAGATCCGTAACTGCCACATCAATGTGGGAACAGGCAAGGAGTTGACCATCCGAGAGCTTTCGGAACTCGTAAGAAAGGCTGTAGGTTTTGAGGGCGAAATCGAGTTTGATTCTACCAAGCCAGATGGAACCCCTCGCAAACTCATCTCTGTAGATAAACTTCACCGTCTCGGCTGGACTCACAGGGTCGAGATAGAGGATGGTGTGAAGAAACTCTATGAGTGGTATCAGGAGAGCCT
>SFJN01000311.1 GCA_004555055.1 Bacteroidales bacterium
GACCGACCTTGTCTATCGTCTTGTCACGGAGGGAAAGGTCTATTTCCTGAGCCGTCCGCGACGTTTCGGGAAAAGCCTGCTGGTCTCCACCCTGAAGAACTATTTTCTGGGCAGGAAAGAGCTGTTCCGCGGACTGGCCATTGACAGGTTGGAACAGGAGTGGAACGCTTATCCTGTATTCCATGTAGACTTCAATGGTACGGACTTCACACAGCCTGATGCCTTGAAATCCAAAGTCGAGGGACTGATTCTCAGATGGGAGGCCACCTATGGCAGTTGTCCATATGATGATGACCCCGGAACACGATTCGCTTATGTGCTGGAGCAAGCTTATTTGCAGACAGGTCGCAGGGCCGTGGTTCTGATTGACGAGTATGATAAACCCATACTGGATGTCCTGGATACAGGTTACAGCATGATGGTAAACGGTGAGCGTCGTACGCTTGAGGATGTGCATCGTGACGTTTTGAGGAGTTTTTACGGAGTTTTCAAGTCGGCCGATCCCTATCTCCGTTTTGTTTTCCTTACCGGTGTGACGAAGTTCTCGCAGGTAAGCGTATTCAGCGGCTTCAACCAGCCTGCCGACATCAGTATGGTGGAAAAGTATGAGGCCCTGTGTGGCATTACGGAGGAGGAACTCTATGCCTACTTCAAGGAACCCATAGGTGAACTGGCCGAGGCTGAGGGATGTACGGTGGAGGAGATGAAACTGCAACTGAAGCACCAGTACGACGGCTACCATTTCAGTGCCAGGATGACGGACATCTACAATCCTTTCAGCCTGCTCAACTGCTTTGCTTTTACAGCGATTGACGATTATTGGTTCCGGAGCGGCACACCCACCTACCTGGTGCGCCTCCTTAACCATAGCCGTGAGGACATGAACAATCTGACGGGAAACTATTTCGCCAGTTCACAGTTCATTGACTATAAGGCCGATGTGGAGAAACCCCTCCCCATGATTTATCAGAGCGGTTACCTCACCATCAAGGGGTACAACCGTTCGCTGAGAACCTTCCTGCTCGACTATCCCAACAATGAGGTCCGCAGGGGATTCCTCACGATGGTGGCGGCCGACTACCTGAAGCCTTCCAGCAAGGATGTCACCTCATGGATGCTGGACGGTGTCACTGCCCTGCAGGCAGGGGACATAGACCTGTTCCGCCGGCAGCTCACAGCCTTCCTCGCCGATATACCCTACACGATGCGTCGTAAGGAGAACGAACGCGAACGTGAGCGTTATTTCCATTACACCTTCTACCTCCTGCTCCGCCTTTTGAGCAACTACGTGGTCTATACCGAAAAGCAGCAGAGCGAGGGGCGTGTGGACTGCATCATCGAGACAGACCGGTACATCTACATTTTCGAGTTCAAGCTGGACGGTACCGCTGCCGAAGCCCTGCAACAAATAGAGGAAAAGGGATATGCCAAACCTTATGCAGCCGATACCCGTACGCTCTACAGGATAGGAGTCAGCTTTTCCTCAGAGACGGGCACCATTGAGGAGTTCGAAGTTTGCTGACCTCCATTCTTACCTTAGGAAACACTGTTTTAGGTGTTATTTATAACCATCCTCTAAAACAAAATCCCGTTCCCGCGGTGCATATCACGCACCACAGGAACGGGACTTTTCATTCAAGAATTCGGGACTTTACGCCTTGGACGGTCTGAAACGTCGGTAGAGGCCGAAGGCAAAGCCGGCGAAGATGAGGAAGATGCAGCCGTAAGCCACCGCGGAAGTGGCGGTGACAGAAGAGGGACGGAATTCGAGCACCACCTCGTGCTTACCAGGTTCTACGCGAAGGGCACGGAGGACATAGTTGACACGACCGACAGGCACATCCTTGCCGTCGACAGTGGCAGTCCATCCCGGATAGTAGATTTCGCTGAAGGCCACCACTCCACCCTTGGCACTCTCCACGGTGTAGCGCAATTCGTTGGGCTGATAGTGCGTGAGCTGCACCGTACCGTTGCCACCAGCCTCGCCGAGAATCTCGCGGAAACGGGCATGAACCATCCGTTGCCGTTGGCGGCAGTATTGCAGAAGGCCGTCTGCGCCATGTTGCCGGCAATAATCCAACGGGTGTTGAGCATACAGAGTACAGGAGCGACGCTGTCGGCATGGAGATTTTCGGCAACGATGCCGCGCACCATCTCACACGCCACGGCATCGGCATCGACATCGGCACCGGACTGCTCACGGGCCTCGGCAATGCGTGCTGTAAGAAGTTCGTTGAAGGTCGCACTGTCAGGAACAAGGGCGTAGGCACGCTGTACGGCGGCGTTGAGACGCTGTACCTCGGTATTCAGA
>SFJN01000079.1 GCA_004555055.1 Bacteroidales bacterium
AGGCCCGGGAACGTATTCACCGCGCCATGGCTGATGCGCGATTACTAGCGAATCCAGCTTCACGGAGTCGGGTTGCAGACTCCGATCCGAACTGAGACGTGGTTTCGGGCTCCGCTCCCTGTCGCCAGGTGGCCTCCCGCTGTCCACGCCATTGTAACACGTGTGTCGCCCCGGATGTAAGGGCCGTGCTGATTTGACGTCATCCCCGCCTTCCTCGCAGCTTACGCTGGCAGTCCCGCCAGAGTCCTCAGCTTCACCTGCTAGCAACTGGCGGCAAGGGTTGCGCTCGTTATGGCACTTAAGCCGACACCTCACGGCACGAGCTGACGACAACCATGCAGCACCTCGCAGACGGCTATTGCTAGAAGCCTGGTTTCCCAGACCGTCCGACTGCGTTCAAACCCGGGTAAGGTTCCTCGCGTATCATCGAATTAAACCACATGTTCCTCCGCTTGTGCGGGCCCCCGTCAATTCCTTTGAGTTTCACCGTTGCCGGCGTATACCAGGGTATCTAATCCTGTTCGATACCCACGCTTTCGTGCATCAGTGTCAGTCACGGCCTGGCAGGCTGCCTTCGCGATCGGGGTTCTGCGTGATATCTATGCATTTCACCGCTACACCACGCATTCCGCCTGCCCCGTACGTACTCAAGCCAACCAGTTTCAACGGCAATTCAATGGTTGAGCCACTGACTTTCACCGCTGACTTAATCGGCAACCTACGCACCCTTTAAACCCAATGAATCCGGATAACGCTCGCATCCTCCGTATTACCGCGGCTGCTGGCACGGAGTTAGCCGATGCTTATTCACAAGGTACATGCAACTGGGGTCACGACCCCATCTTTATTCCCTTGTAAAAGAGGTTTACAACCCGTAGGGCCGTCGTCCCTCACGCGACTTGGCTGGTTCAGGCTACCGCCCATTGACCAATATTCCTCACTGCTGCCTCCCGTAGGAGTCTGGTCCGTGTCTCAGTACCAGTGTGGGGGACCTTCCTCTCAGAACCCCTATCCATCGTCGGCTTGGTGGGCCATTGCCCCGCCAACTACCTAATGGAACGCATGCCTATCTATCAGCGATATAATCTTTAACAAATATCCCCATGCGGGACCCCTGTTTCATGCGGTATTAGTCCGTCTTTCGACGGGTTATCCCCCTCTGATAGGCAAGTTGCATACGCGTTACTCACCCGTGCGCCGGTCGCCGGCGATGTGTTGCCACACCCCGCTGCCCCTCGACTTGCATGTGTTAAGCCTGTCGCTAGCGTTCATCCTGAGCCAGGATCAAACTCTTCGTTGTTCAAATTGTTTCTTATATCCTTAGCCCGGATTCCGTCTCTCATCGTAGTCCAAGGTCTTTCTCTTGACGGTACTCATCGATATACTCGATTCCGTTTCTTGTACTACTTGTCGTATTATGTAAGTATCCTCAAAGATCGCTTTCGCAATCATCGTCGTTTCTCGATTGCGGGTGCAAAAGTACACCTATTTTTTATTCCAACAAACTTTTTAGCGAGTTTTTTTCAAAGATTTTTTATTCCCTGCTAATATGTATATAATGTTTGCGCGCAAAAATGAGGTCTATTTCGAGCGCAAAACAGACTTTAGAAGATAAGAAACAGTTCATCGTCCTGTTTTAAATCAACGGTAAGCAATCCGTCAACGACCGGAAGCGACGCCGCCTTTTGATTGATCTTTATGCTTAACCTTTCCGAGGATTGCGGCAGACGGATACGGAACGAACCTTCATGATGCGCCTTTAAGCTGGCCTCGATCAATTTCCCTTCCGCCCAGCGAGCAGACACCTCTCCGCCTTGACGCACACGTAGCCCTCTGAAGCTACCATTCGGCCACGCAGAAGGTAACGCCGGCAAGAACTCGATCAAACCACTTTGACTCTGCACCAACATTTCCGCCACGCCGGCTGTGCCACCAAAGTTCCCATCAATCTGGAAAGGGGGATGTGAGCAGAAGAGGTTGGGATAGCTACCACCACTCACCTCTCCCTTTTCGTTGATGCAGGGATGCAGCAGGTCGCCCAACAATTTATAGGCGTGGTCGCCATCGTGCAAGCGTGCCCAGAAATTGATTTTCCAGGCCATCGACCAACCGGTGCTCTGATCGCCTCTTGCCTCTAACGTCTTGCGTGCGGCCTCCGCCAACTCCGGCGTATGCTCCACCGTGATCTCATCGCCCGGATAGAGTCCATACAGATGCGACACATGGCGATGGTGCGGCTCCGCCTCCTCGAAAGGCTCTAACCACTCCATGATGCGCCCATCTTTGCCGATGGTCGTAGGCATCAAACGGGCCCGTTTAGCGGCCAACTCCTCCGCAAAGGCGCTATCCACGCCTAAACGATGCGCCGCATCAATCGTATTACTAAACAACTCACGCACGATCTGATTGTCCATCGTCGAGCCGGCACAGATATTCACCACCTGCCCATTCGGCAGGATATAGGCATTCTCCGGGGAGGTGGTCGGCGCGGTCACTAAATATTTCGAGCGCGGATCCACCACCAACATATCCACGAAGAAGAGCGCCGCGCCACGCAGCGTCGGATAGATCTCCTGCAAATAGGCCTCATCCAACGTATAGAGATAATGTGTGTAGAGATGCTGGCAGAGCCAAGCGGCCGACGTGTTGGTCGCGCCCCACGAGGGATGCTCGCCCGGCTCCGTAAACTCCCAGACATTCCCCAAGATATGCGTCACCCAACCACGGGCGTTATAGAACGCCTTGGCGGTTCGTTCGCCACTGGCCACCTGCTGTTTCGTCCATTCCACCAAAGGCAAATGCAGTTCAGACAGGTTCGTCACCTCCGCTGGCCAATGGTTCATTTGCAGATTGATGTTCAGGTGATAGTCGCCATTCCAAGGCGTATGGATCGTGTTGCACCAGAGCCCCTGCAAGTTGGGAGGCAACAGGCCGACACGCGTAGAGGAGATCAACAGATAACGACCGAACTGGAAGTAAAGCGCCACCAACGAGGGATCCTGACGATCCGCCGCGAAGGCGGCCAACCGCTTGTCGATCGGCCAATGGTCGCGCTCCGTCCGCCCTAACTGCAAGGAGACCCGATCGAACAGGGCTTGATAAGCCTGGGTATGCTCCCGGCGCAACGTCGCATAATCCTTATGCTCCGCATCCGCCAGCTGTCGGTCGAGCGCAGCCTCAAACCGATCCGGCTCCCAATAATTGGTCACCAAGCTCACCAACAGAACAGCTTCCGAAGCGTTCCGCACCGTGAGCGCCGTGTCTGAGGGCACCAGCTCTCCCCCCTTCGGCAAGAGCACACGCACCTTCGCTGCGAAGCGCATCCCCTTCATCTCCACGGTGTCCACGCCATCCGGCAACCGCCCCTTCATCACCAAGTCATGACCATCCAGGGAGACCTGCGCATGTTCCGGGCGGCTCAATCCCAAGGTGAAATGCAACGCCTTATCCTCATCCGCCAACAGATGGATCACCCCTAAATCGCCCGCGAAAGAGGTGAACTGCTCGCGGGTATAAGTGATATTCCCCCGCTTGAAAGCGAGCGAAGTGGTCGCATCGCTCAGGCTCAACGTACGGCGATACTGAGAGACGGTATCTTCCGCATGGGGATATTGGTAACGCAGATTCAGGTAGCCAAACAGCTGGTAGCTCCCGTAGGCGGCATTGGCGCCATCGCCCAGGTTGCTGCCTGCGCCCTTGCATACAAACGTATTATACATCAACTGTTGCGCCTCGTCGTTGCGCCCCTCGAAGAGCAGGCGGCGGATCGTAGGCAACGCATAGGAGGCCGCCGGATTATCGGCATCCTGCTTACTGCCCGACCACATCGAAATCTCATTCAGCAAGATCCGCTCGGTCTCCACACCGCCATCCGGCATCATGCCGATACGTCCGTTGCCCAAGGGCAAGCACTCCTCCCACAGCTTCGCCGGCCGGTCGAAGAAATAAGACAGCTCATTGTCTAATCGCAAATCAGGCGCTTGGCATCCCCACAGAAGCAAGGCCAACAATCCATACAAAAGGTGTTTCATGATCGTGATATATTTACAGTTTACTCCTTATTCATTCCTAAAAACGCTGCATGTCGCACAGCCGTTTGTAATAGCCGTCGAGCGCCAACAGCTCCTCGTGCGTGCCGCGCTCCACGATCTCGCCCTCGTGCAACACGCAGATCAGGTCGGCATGGCGAATGGTCGATAGGCGATGGGCGATCACAATTGTCGTGCGCCCCTTCATCAGATGCTCCAACGCCTCCTGCACTAACCGCTCCGACTCCGTATCCAAGGCGGAGGTTGCCTCGTCGAGGATCAGGATCGGCGGGTTCTTCAAGATGGCCCGGGCGATGCTGATGCGCTGCCGCTGTCCACCGGAGAGCTTGCCGCCCCGATCGCCGATGTTGGTCTCATAGCCCTGTTCGCTCGCCTCGATGAAGGCATGGGCGTTGGCGATGCGCGCCGCCTCCTCCACCTGCGCACGGGTAGCCTGCTCCACGCCGAACGCGATGTTATTGTAGAAGGTATCATTGAAGAGGATCGCCTCCTGGTTGACGTTGCCCATCAAGCCACGCAAGTCACTGAGGCGTGCCTCCCTGACATCCACCCCGTCAATCAGGATCTGCCCCTGCGTCACGTCGTAGAAACGGGGCAACAGATCGACCAACGTACTCTTGCCCGAGCCCGACTGCCCCACCAATGCCACCGTCTGGCCCTTCGGGATCGTCAGGTTGATATTTTTCAGCACCCACTGATCCTGATACTTAAACCAGACATCCCGGTAGGTGATCGCCTCCCGCAGGGCGATCGGCTTCGGCTGCTCCGGATCGAGAATCGTACGCTCCGCCTGCAAGATCTTATCCACGCGCTCCATCGAGGCCAAGCCCTTCTGGATAGCATAGACCGACTTGCTCAGATCCTTGGCGGGATTGATGATGCTATAAAAAATCACCAAGTAATAGATAAAGGTAGGCGCGTCGATCGGGCTGTTGGCGCTCAAGATCAAGGAGCCGCCATACCACAACACGATCGCGATCGTGGCCGTCCCCAGGAACTCACTCATCGGGTGCGCCAGTTGCTGGCGGCGATAGACCCGGTTGGTCAGCCGGCGAAACGCCTCGTTGCTCCGCTCAAACCGCTCCTGGATCTTCCGCTCCGCGTTGAACGCCTTGATGATGCGCAGGCCGCTCAGTGTCTCCTCGATCTGGCTCATCAGGAAGCCCCACTGCTGCTGCCCTTCTAAGGATTTCCGCTTCAGCTTCTTGCCCACCTGCCCCATCACGTAGCCCGCCACAGGCAAGAGGATCAAGACAAACAGCGTCAGCTGCCAGCTGATGGCGATCATGCCGGTCAGGTAGATCAAGATCAAGATCGGGTTCTTAAACAGCATGTCCAACGAGCTCATGATGGAGGTCTCGATCTCGTTCACGTCGCCAGAGACCCGGGCAATGATGTCCCCCTTCCGCTCCTCCGAGAAGAAGCCCAAAGGCAGCTCCGTGATCTTCCGGTTGATCTGGTTGCGGATGTCGCGCACCACGCCCGTCCGGATCGGGATCATCGTATAGAAGGCTAAATACATGGTCGCCACCTTCAGGAAGGTTGCCACGATCAGGAAAACGCCCAGCATGATCAGGGCAAACGAGCCGCCACGCACCTCGATCAGCTGCGAGACGAACCAAAAGAAATTATTCGTGCAGAGATCGGGCAACGCCTTCCAGCTCTCCCAGCTCAACCAGTCGAACTGCCAGGGGATAAACGCGTAATGATCCTCATTGATCTTGAACAGGATCTGCAGGATCGGGATAATCAAGGCAAAGGAGAACAGATTCAAGATAGCGGAAAGGACGTTGAAAACAATGTTCAACACCAAATACCGCTTATAGGGGGGAACGAAACGGCGCAAGACGCGCATGAAATCTCTCATGGATCAACTATTTCTGTTTAGGTGAGCAAAAGTACGGCAATTCCCTGAGAATTCTGTGGTGAAACAGGAAAAATCACATTCCTTGATTGGTTAAAATCAGAAGACGGCGGCGTGCCCGTCCGTGTGGCCCGGTTGGCAGTGGGAGCGAATCGCCTGGCTAACCTCAACGCCGGCCTCTATTTGGTGAAGATAGGTGCAGCGCCGGCTGTTCCGGTACGGATAAGATAGGATTGTTACTTTTCTCTTGAAAGAAAAGTAACCAAAAGTTCAAGGCTGAACCTGCCTCACTACTCCATTCGTTCGGTTCGCTGAAGATTTTAACTCGCTTCGCTCAAACAGAAAATCTTCTGATCGCTCACCTTCCTCATTTCGCTTAACGCTCGCCAGCTTAGGCCGAATTTTTTGGATGGAACCGCGGAGCGGTGGAGGGATGCGATAAAAACTTTTGGATAGACTGACGAAAGTCCCAAATAGGGCATTTTAGATACATATTTTAGCACGAAAAAGAAAAATAGTAGGTGGTTGTATAATCGTGTTAAAGAAAAAGAGCAAAATTGCCCTTGATTGTTAACTCGTCATAATAAAATGCGGTCAAATGGGGTAGATGAGACTTTCGACGGCCAACGAAGGTCTCCCCGCCTGGTGGCAGCTCCGTCGCCAATTGGAAAATGACTCTTATAGGGGTTCGCAGTTGCTTCGACAATCGCCGAAAGTGCTCCGAACCCCTATTTAGTTGCTTCGCCAATGAAAAAATGGCTTACCGGGCTGAGGAGGCGTCATTTTACAGGCTATTATTTGGAAACTGATCTCATTTACATTAATTTTGTGAGCAACAGCTTCGGAGCGGTTTCCGAGGCATAATAATCACTTAAAAACAATTATTTATATGGCGTTAATTCAAAATTTCACGCAGAAATCAAAACTCCGGCTGAATGAGCTGTTGAGTTTTGGAAGAACATTGGAGGAGAAACTGGCCACTACGGCTTTTGTTTCTGATGAGACTGTCAAAACGCAGATTGAGTCGTGCAAGAAGGCGTTGCAGGATTTAGATGACAGCATGATGACAGGTGGAAAATGGTTGACCTCTCCGGAGATGGCGCAGAGTGACAAACGGCGTGACGACGCGCAAACCAGTCTGTTGGCCTTGATCCGTATTTATGCGGTGCATTACGATCCGACGAAGCGAGCTTACGGCATTACGCTGAAGGTGTTGGCAGACAAGTTCAGTGGCATGACGCAAGTTGCCTATGAGGAGCAGACCGGATTGGTGGACAATTTGCTGCAAGAGGCCGATTCGGACATCTACAAGGATGCGATTGAGGCACTGCCCGATGTGAAGGGCTGGAAAGAGGAGTTGCAGGCGGCTAACGAGCAATGCAAGGCTGCCGCTGCCAAATTGGTTGAGGAGCGTATGCGTCGCAACTCCGTAGAGAAGGCGACCGTTACGCGTAAAGCGTTCAATGCGGCTTATGACGCATTGGTGAAGCGTTTCAATTCGTTGGCTGAGGTATTTGGCGATGCCAAATATGTGGATCTTTTTGCTTGGTGGAATGCGTTGATCGACCGTAACCGCGTGCTGATCTCCGCACGTTTGGGAGCAGGCGTAGGAGGCAAGACCGACAGCGGCGCAAGTGCCCGTCCGACCACTCCTTCGGAGCCCGAACCCGAGCCGGAGCCCGAACCGGAGAATCCGGATGTGGTTTGATTAAAAACATGTACGGAGGTACTGATCACCAGCACCTCCGTACCCACATTAGACTCCTTAAAGTCTAAAGAAAGTGTGTAGCCAAAATGTGTACTTCATTGAAAACCATCATTAAACCACCTTTTAAAACCATCATTCCGGCAGTGCACCGGTCAACTCATTGGGTAAAGTAGGCATAGCCCCGTTCTGCGTACAGACAAAGGCAGAGACATCTACCGCCTTGCGATGCGCCTCAGCGATAGGCATTCCCTTCAAGATGCAAGCCGTGAATGTCGCCGTGAAAGAGTCGCCCGCGCCTACGGTATCAGCCACCTTCACTTGCGGGGTCGCGTAGAAAGACATACCGCCCGGGGTAAAGACATAGCTGCCATTCACGCCACAGGTCAGGATCAACATCTTGAGGTTGTAGCGGCCCAGCAGGATCCAGCACTTGCTCTGCAGGTCGGTGCCGGGATAACCTAATATCCGACTGATCACCACTAACTCCTCATCATTTATCTTCAATACGTTGCAACGTTTCATCGAATTATCAAGAATCTCTTTATTGTAGAAGCTTTGACGCAGGTTCACGTCGAAGATGATCAAGTCATTCTCCGCTTTCGGCATGGCGTCGATGAAGCGGTTGATCGTCTCGCGTGAAACGACGTTGCGCTGCGCCAAGGAGCCGAAGCAAACGGCTGAGGTCTGTTTCGCCAACGCCTCTAACTCATCGGTGAAGGGGATATTGTCCCACGCCACATTCTCCTTGATCTCATACTGGGGAATGCCTGTCTGGTCAATCTCCACCAAGACCGTTCCGGTGGGGTAAGGCACTTGGGAGATGATATGCTTCAAACCCTTCTCCTTGAAATTCTCTATGATCAAATTGCCCAACGCGTCATCGCCCACGGCGCTGACCACGCAGCTCTTCAAGCCAAACTGTGATACATGGTATGCAAAATTGGCGGGTGCGCCACCCAGTTTCTTGCCTTCGGGCAGGATGTCCCACAAGGCCTCGCCCATTCCGACGATTATTTTCTCGTTCATGATATAATAGGAATTGTTGCTGTTTATGATTTGATTTGTTTGATTCTCGTTGTGAAATAGAGCAGATAGACCACTCCGATCGTCATCACGGCGATGGCGCCCACCTGTCCGAGCGCATCGGCCGCGAAGCCCATGGCCAAGGGGAAGACCGTACCACCAAAGAGGCCCATGATCATCAGGCCGGAGATCTCGTTCTTCTCGTCCGGCGAAGAGAGCAGCGCCTGTGCGAAGATGATGGAGAAGACATTGGAGTTGCCAAAGCCGATCAAGCCGATACCGACATAGATTGGTATGAGGGTGTCGCAGACGAAGAGCATGCCCATGGCCAGGAGCATCATCGCCACGCTGAAGCCAAAGAAGGACTTAGCGGACACCTTGTTGAGGATGAACGCGCCAGAGAAGCAGCCCAGCGTACGGAAGATGAAATAGATGCTCGTCGCGAAGCCTGCCTCCTCAAGAGGCAACGAGAGTCGCTCCATGAGGATCTTCGGAGCGGTCGTGTTGGTTCCCACGTCAATGCCCACATGGCACATGATGCCGAGGAAGCAGAGCAGGATGAAGGGGCTGCCCAGCAGCTTGAGGCATTCAACGATGCCCGATGCCTTGTCCGGTCGCTCCTCCTGGATCGGCGTGGCCGACAGGATGGAGATAGAGAGGAAGCTGATCACGGCGTAGATCACCAAGAAGGCGCGCCAACCGAGTCCGAAGGTGGGCAATACCGCCGTCGCTCCCCAAGCCGCCAAGATCGGGGCAAGGAAAGAGGCGATTGCCTTCACGAACTGACCGAAGGTGAGCGTAGAGGCGAGCTTATCCGTGCTGATCAAGTTGGTCACCAACGGATTGAGCGAAGTCTGCATGATGGCGTTGCCGATACCCAAGAGGGAGAAAGAGGCCAACATAGTGCCATAGCTGTCATCGAAGAGCGGCAGTATGAGCGAGATCGTGGTCACCACGAGGCTCACCAATACCGTATTCTTTCGTCCGATCTTGTTCATCAACATGCCGGTCGGCACGGAGAAGATCAAGAACCAGAAGAAAACCAACGAGGGGAAAAGGTTGGCCTCCGCATCGGTGAGGCCTAAATCCTTTTGCACATAATTAGAAGCAGTACCGACCAGATCAACAAAGCCCATAGCGAAGAAACAGAGCATGACCGGCGCGATCATCATCAGGAAGCTCTTCTTCCCGGTGGATAATGGTTGTGCGTTATTCATCGTTTCCTCCTATCTTATTTCTGGGTCGGTTGAATCGAGTAAACTTGCAAATTGGTCACCTTCGCCTTGCCACCTGCTGATTCCAGCGAGAGCGTGGTATAGGGAGCCGTGGGGAAGACCAGGTTGGTCATGGCGAAGCGGCCATCCTGCTCAAACAGCTCTATGCTGGAGCGGTCGATGAAGAGGCGAAGCTTCACCTTTCCCTTGGCTGAGAAGGTAGGAGCCACCGTCACGGCCGGGAAATCCTGGCTGAAATCGACCAAGCCACTTTGCGTACGGTCGAAAGAGAGCTCCGATTTATAGACACGATAGATCATTTTCACCTCCTCTTTCGCTTTGTTGGAGAGGGTCATGACCAAGCTATCCGCGCCGCGTGCGTCCACCTCCATCAAGATCTCGCAGATACCATCGTTCTCACGGGGCAAGGAGATGTTGTGCGGTTTGTCGCCGACAGCTACCCGTTTCACTTGATGCGCCAACTCACCTCTGAGGGCGGTCAACTCTGGTGAGGGAGTAGAGGATACATAATATTGTCCCTTTTCCTCGAACAAGCCCATCTCGCGGGGCAGCGTGTTAGCACTACGGAATTGCATCGTCGGCACCTCCGGTGCATATTGCCAGTTGCTCATCCAGCCGATCACGGTGCGTCGGCCATCGGGGGCGTCGCTCCAGCTTACCGTCGCGTAATGATCTTTTCCGTAGTCCATCCACTTGGTCGGCACGTTGCCTTCGGCATCCACATCCACCTTGAAGGTCTTGCCATCGAAATCGCCTACGAAATATTGCGTAGCGCTACCGCCAAACGGTCCGCCGGGGTTGATGTTGCAGACCAGCACCCATTTCTTCACGTTTGTGTTCGCTACCGGCAGCTCAAACAGATCCGGGCACTCCCAGACGCCATCTTGCGCGCCCAATCCTTTACCGAAGGCACTCTGCAACGTCCATGTCTTCAAATCAGGAGAGGTGAAGACCAACATCTCATGCTCCAAGGCATGAGCCAACACCAAGGTCCACTGCTTGGTCTCGTTGTTCCACCACATGTTCGGGTCTCTCGCCTCACTCTCGAAAGGCAACACCGGGTTACCCTCGTACGTGCTGAATTTGTATCCGCCGTCGGTGCTGTAAGCGAGGCTCTGGATCTGGCTGGTCGCCGCGGAGGTATAAAGTGTCACGACCGCATCCTTGCCGAAGCCCGCGCTATTGGCCACATCCACCGCCGAGCTACCACTGAAGATCGTGCCCAATCCGTCGGGCAACAGGGTCGGCTCGTGATGCTCCCAGTGGATCAGGTCGCGGCTGGAGGAGTGTCCCCACGTCATGTTCTGCCATTTGGAGCCAAAGGGGTTCCACTGGTAGCAAAGGTGCCAGACGCCATCTTTATAGACCATACCGTTGGGGTCGTTCATCCAGCCATAGAGCGGTGTGTGGTGATAAGCGGGGCGATACTTCTCCCGATTGTCTGTATTAAATGTATTGCTAATGCTGATGTGTTTCCAGCAAGCATCCTGTTTCGCCTCACGCACGGTGGATCGTCCCTGCGGCGTGATCACGTTCAACACGACATGCTTGCCTTGATAGGGGGTGAGATCGAGGGGTACATAATGATCGACTTTCTGCGAGGCGAGACGCACGACGATGCTGCGCTCCACCTTGCCATTGGCCAACACATGGATAGTGGCCTCCTCGCCTGCGTCCTGCACAGGCAAGAGCAGATACTTGCCCTGCTCCGTCACTCTGACGAGC
>SFJN01000312.1 GCA_004555055.1 Bacteroidales bacterium
GGGAACCTCTTAACTGGTAATCATGGCGACTGTCACAACACTGGCCTATAAGGACGTCAAGACCGTCATGACCAAATCTTCCCTTCCAGTGGGGGGATACTCCGTCAATCCTTATGTAGGCTGCCCGCATGCTTGCCGGTACTGCTACGCCTCATTCATGAAACGCTTTACCGGCCATACGGAAAAATGGGGTACGTTCCTTGACGTGAAGAGTTGGCCCAGAATCACGGATCCTCACAAATACGACGGACAGCGTATCGTCATAGGCTCTGTTACCGATGGTTATAACGAGTACGAGGCTACTTATAAGCGTACACGGATGCTGCTGGAGCAGCTTCGGGGCTCGTCGGCGGAGATTATGGTCACCACCAAGTCAGACCTGGTCCTGCGGGATATCGACCTTCTGAAGACTTTTCCCAAGGTGACGATTTCCTGGTCGGTCAACACCCTGGACGAACACTTCAAGGACGATATGGATGATGCCCCCAGCATCGAACGCCGCCTGGCTGCTATGAAAAAGTTCCACGACGAGGGAATCCGCACCGTCTGCTTCGTTTCGCCCATTTTCCCGGGCATCACAGATGTACCGGCCATCATCGGACGCGTAAAGGATCAGGCTGACCTCATCTGGCTGGAGAACCTGAACCTCCGCGGCCAGTTCAAGGGTGAGATCATGCGCTACATTGACGAAAAGTATCTCCATCTGGTTCCGCTGTACGACGAAATCTACAACAAGGGGAAGCGCGGCTATTGGCAGGATCTGGAGGCGCAGGTGAAGCAAATATGCATCGACAATGATTTTCCCTACTTGAGAAACGATCTTCCTTACGGGCGAAGCAAGCCAGGTAAACCGGTCATCGTCAACTATTTCTACCACGAGGAAATCCGCCTGAACAATAAATAGCCGTCCATGTCTGTCTGTATCAAATCCTTGATCAAAAACGTCAACCTGATTGTCGGTTGTGACATCGGTTGTCCTTATTGCTATGCCAGAAACAACTGCCGGCGTTTCCATATGACCGACGACTTCTCCAAGCCCGTATTCTTCAGGAACAAGCTCCATATCCTGGACAACAAGCAGCCTCACGTATGGTTTATGACCGGTCTCAGCGACTTTACTGGCTGGCTGCCCGAGTGGCGGGAGGAGATCTTCGAACGGATGAAAGCCAATCCGCAGCATCAGTATGTTTTCCTGACCAAGCGGCCGGAGCGGATCGACTTTGAGACGGACTTCGACAATGCCTGGATTGGCGTTACCGTAACCCATCGAAATGAGTTGCACCGTATTGCAGATCTTCGTGAGCACATCAAATGCAGGCATTACCATGTCACATTCGAGCCGATGTTCTCTCCGATGCCGGAGGACATGGATTTGCAGGGCATCGATTGGGTGGTAGTTGGCACGGAGACCGGGAAGAGAAGAGGGAAATGCGACTCAAAGCCAGCGTGGGTGGAGAACATCCTTCACCAGACATCTATGAGGGGAATTCCGACTTTTATGAAGGAAGATCTTGTCCCGATTATGGGCGAAGATAGAATGATCCAGCAGCTACCAAAGGCGTTTGTCATGTAATTAATACTCAAAGTTATAACTATTCTGGTGGGAAACGGCAATGATATGATGGTTTAGAGGCCATATAACGTCAGGCTTAATTGGAGCGAAGCGAAGGCGGTCCTCAGACCGCACGGCGAAGACCAGATGGACCCCCTCAAAAGCGGAGAAACGAAAGAGGCTGACCTAAGTCAATTTGACTTTTGGGTCAGCCTCCTGTGGGTACGCGGCCCGAGGGACAGACTGGTGCCGGCTTGCCGGACGCTTGGTCGGAGCATGGGTTGAGGTTAGGAAGACACCGAGAAATTCCCACGTTCCCGGTTGATTGGAATAATCCTGTTTTTACCTGAATAATTCTTTGACTTTGGAGAGCAGCCTCTTTAATCTGGACGGTTGGAGATGCAGACTGTCAGCTGCCTTTCTGGCCAGTGCATCGGAATTGCAGATGTATTGCGCAGTCGTTCCCGGATGCAGATGAATCATTAGATTCTGGATGGTGTACAGGCTGTTGCCATTCTCGTGCAGGAGGGTCGCATAGGTGTGTCGGAGGGTGTGGAACGAGACGGGCTTGCTGATTCCGGCATCGGTCACCCATTTCTTGAAAGTGATTGTGGTCATGCTTAAGGTAAGTCCCTTGAAAATCAGCCCGTCTCCCACCGGTCCACACGCATCCATGGCTTCTGCGGAAACTGGATGATGTGAGACAGCCCCGGTCTTCTTCGTCACTATCCTGAACGTCGGCTTTCCGTGGTAGTCTTTCTCGTAGTCCTTCCATTCCAATGCGAGTATATCACCCCTACGCAGTCCCGAAAGCACAGCAAAAATGGACGCTCGCCTCAATACCTCATATTTGCACGGGGTCTTGAACAACCTGTCCAGCTCTTCGTAGTTCAGGCTGGTCATGATTTTCTTTTCCGCCCTGATTCCGGAAACGCATTCAGCAAGGTTGCTGCTGATTGCATTGTCGTTGTACGCAATCTTCAGGATATACAGAAACATGTCATAGTATGACGATGCCGTAGTCTTGCTGAGCGGTTTACGGGTCGTCTTGCTTTGTGCTGCATGCAACAGGTAATGCCTGAACTGCTCGCACATCGTCACGGACAATTGTTCAAACGTGCAGTATCCGTTGCAGAACTGATAAAAGTGCTTGAATACACTATGGTAGGTGTTGTTCTTCAGCATGCAGCGTTCCTCAAAATATTGGAGGAAATCTCCCTTTATCAATGCGGCCTTCTTGGTGATTCCGTAGTATGCAGAACTTATGTCAATCATTCTTTTCGTCCTTATCTGGCGTGCGAGTTCCATCATCTCGTCATTGTGCTGCCTGTCTGCAAGCGTTTCCGGCCGGTCGTAAACATACAGGTAGAGTGTCTCATGTCGGACCATTCTTTTCTTTATCCGGTCAAAAACGCCCGGATAGTAGTCAAGGTAAAGGCTCGAACGTCCATTGGAAATCTGACGCTTGCGGATATTGATTCTAGTTGCTTTCATTATTCTGCGGTTTTGGGTGTCCTGTCGTTGATGTGCGCCGCTTCTTCGAAGCGGTCCCGTTCAAATTTCAGGTCGCCGTTGATGACTTGTGATTGAATCT
>SFJN01000080.1 GCA_004555055.1 Bacteroidales bacterium
ATTTTGCCGCTATATTTGTATCGTTTTGCACGTAAAAAGAGGATATCCTACACCCTAAAAGGAAATCCTACACCCTATCCTACACCCGAAAATACCTTTATTTATTGCGTATTTCTCCACATGGTGTAGGAAATGTAGGATTTTTTTTTAAAACTTTTTTCTTGGAGGAAAGGGGCTGAAACGGCAAAACGATCGTCGCGACATGCCACGGAAATTGAAAACATCGGACTTCTTTGTATAAAACCTCCGTACTTTTGAGGCAAAACCTCCGTACTTTTACCTCAAGAAGTCCGATGTTTTTCCGGAAAACTTCCACCGTTTTCGTTTTTAATGCCTAAATTTGCATCGCCAAGCTGTGCCACCATCGAAAATCCCGTCGGAAAGCAAGGCTCCGTCATCTCCCCGAACAATGTCCCGCAATACAGCAATCCTCCTTATCCTGCTCGCAGCCTGCACCGTCGTCTACCGTTTTGCCGACCCCATGCAGGCATGGTGGTTGCCGGAGTGTCCGTTCCACCGCCTTACAGGATGGTCGTGCGCCGTCTGCGGCCTGCAGCGCGGACTGCATGCCCTGATGAACGGGCAGTGGATGGAAGCATGGCTATGCAACCCCTTCCTGTTCACGCTCGCCCCGCTGCTGCTCGTCATGGCATATGCCGAAATTCACGAAGGAGGAACCCGTGCGGCATGGCTCCGCAAACGGCTCTGCACACGGCAGACGTATGCCGCACTTGCCGTGGGCATGCTTCTATGGACGGCAGTACGGAATATGGCTGGGATTTAAGTGGGGGCATAAAACCTGAATAAAATATAATAATACTGAATAAAATATAATAATATATGGTGGGGGGGATTTCAACCATGACACAATGAGGAAGGAGCCCCCCTCAACGAAACAGATATGAAAATCGGACTGGTACTTGAAGGAGGCGGACTCCGCGTCCTGTTCTCCGTAGGCATCATGGACGTGATGATGGACCACGGGATACGCTTCGACGGCATCATCGGCGTTTCGGCAGGTGCCACCATGGGATGCAACTACAAGTCGCACCAACGGCAGCGCGCCCTGCGCTACAACATCCGTTTCTGCAACGACTGGCGCTACTGCAGCCTGCGCTCCTGGCTCCTCACCGGCGACCTGGTGGGGGCGGAATATGCATACCACCACATACCCACGAAGATGGACGTCTTCGACAACGACACCTTCAAAGCCGACCCTACGGACTTCTGCATCGTCTGCACCGATACCGAGACCGCAGAACCCGTATACCACCATCTCCGCTCCCTCGACTACGAAGGTCTGGAATGGCTCCGCGCTACGGCATCGCTCCCTATCGTCTCCCGACCGGTGAAGGTGGGGGGCAGAAGCCTCCTCGACGGGGGCATCTGCAACAGCATACCCCTGGAATACTGGCAACGACAGGGCTACGACCGCAACATCGTCATACTCACACAACCGCCAGGGTTCCGGAAGAAACGCACAAAACTCATGACCATCATCAGACTCTGCTGCAGAAAGATGCCCCAAATCGTCAATGCCATGGCACGTCGGCACCTGATGTACAATGCCCAGCTCGACTATGTCTGTGCCAAAGCTCAGCGCGGCGACACCCTGCTGCTCTGCCCACCGGAACCGCTGAAGATAGGACGCACGGAAATGGACCCCGCAAAAATGCAGCGCATATACGATGCCGGAGTGGCATATGCCAGACAGCACATTGACGAAATCATACAGTTCGTCCATCGGAGGTAACATCCTCCCCAACCTACAAAACCCCGAAACTTCACCCCTAACCCCTCATCTATATATATGGATTACAAAAGAACCATCGTCATCACCGGTGGCGCAGGCTTCATCGGCTCGCATGTGGTGCGGCTCTTCGTTCGCAAATATCCCGAATACCGTATCATCAACCTCGACAAACTGACGTATGCCGGCAACCTCGCCAACCTGAAGGACGTGGAGGATGCCCCGAACTATACGTTCGTGAAGATGGACATCTGCGACTTCGACACCTTCTACCGCCTTATGCAGGAGGAACACGTGGACGGCATCATACATCTTGCCGCCGAGAGCCATGTGGACCGCAGCATCAAGGACCCCTTCTGCTTTGCACGCACCAACGTCATGGGCACACTGTCGCTGCTTCAGGCGGCGAAACTGTACTGGGAGTCGTTGCCCGAAAAATATGAGGGCAAACGCTTCTACCACATCTCCACCGACGAGGTGTACGGCGCACTCCGCATGACGCACCCCGAAGGCATCGAGCCGCCATTCGCCACAAAGGCATCGTCGGCCAGCCACCACGAGGCGTACGGTACCGACTTCTTCTATGAGGACACACGCTACAACCCCCACAGCCCCTACTCCGCAGCAAAGGCCAGCAGCGACCATTTCGTCAGGGCATACCACGATACCTACGGCATGCCGACCATCGTCACAAACTGCTCAAATAACTACGGCCCCAACCAGTTTCCGGAAAAACTCATCCCACTCTTCATCCACAACATCCGCCACCGCAAACCGCTGCCGGTATACGGCAAAGGGGAGAACGTCCGCGACTGGCTCTACGTGGAGGACCATGCACGGGCGATTGACGTCATCTTCCACCACGGACGCATTGCCGAAACATACAACATCGGAGGCTTCAACGAGTGGAAGAACATCGACATCATCAAGGTTATCATACAGACCGTCGACAGACTGCTCGGACGGAAGGAGGGCGAGGACCTCGACCTCATCACCTTCGTCACCGACCGCCCGGGACACGATGCCCGCTATGCCATCGACTCCACCAAACTGCAGAAAGAACTGGGATGGGAACCCAGCCTGCAATTCGAGGAGGGCATTGAGAAAACCGTACGCTGGTATCTCGACAACCAGGAATGGATGGACAACGTCACCAGCGGAGAATACGAAAAATACTACGAAAGCATGTATGCCCGCCGCTGACACAGACACTCCTCGACAGATGATGCGCAGAGGCTAACGACAACGGCTGTGCCCTTTGCCTGCCCAACCCCCGTACAGCGAAAGGGGCATTTCGTACAGCCCACACACTGAAAACGGTGCAATGATACAGGAATACTGTATCTATGCACCGTATTTTTTTACGCAAAGTGAAAGTTTGAAAGTTTGAAAGTTTTGATACTTCTATGCCCCTATCCCGGACACACTTCCGTTGACGACTTTGCAGCCTTCTACATTGTAGGGAGCAGGGCTGCCGTGATATGGCGTGACAAGGACGGCACCATGAACCTGGAAGGGCTGAAATTCGGAAGTGCCTTTCCGATGGAAAATTACATTCTATGGCGCACCAGGGAGTAGTATCGCACCGGTTGCCTCTGACATGCGATCGGGATATACCCTCCGATTACAAAAAAACGCCTGCAACGTCTCCCAACAAGACCTGTTTCGGTCCGGGGACGCTGCGGGCGTTTCTTTTTTTTACACCGTTTGGAGGATCTCCATGCCGTTTACATCGCAAGCCCTTCGACACTGAGAATGCTGTCGATGCACTGCAATTCCACTTCTGAGAATTCCAACCCTTCCAAAGCATGGAGATTATCCTTAAGCTGTGCTACCGAGGATGTGCCGATAATGACGCTCGTCACCCTTTTGTCGTGGAGCAGCCATGCCAATGCCATCTGCGGAAGAGTCTGACCGCGTGCAGCGGCAATGACTTGAAGCTGGCGGGCGGCCTCCACACGCTCGGGAGTTACCTGCCGTTCTTGAAGATAACCGGTGGCGCGTGCCGCACGGCTGTCGGCAGGAATGCCGTTGAAATACTTTGTAGTAAGCAGTCCCTGTGCAAGCGGTGAGAAACAGATGAAACCGCTACCGTTTTCCGCTGCCACCGAAAGGTTAGATTCCGGACCGTCGGCAATGGCCCCGCGCTTGAACATGTTGGCAGGATACTGGCTGAGGAGGCAGGGAACACCCTGCGACTGCAGATAATCGTAGCATTGCTGCTGGAGATGGACCGGATATTTCGATATACCGACATAGAGCGCCTTGCCGGAACGGACTATGTCGACCAGCGCCTGCATGGTTTCCTCGATGGGGGTGACACCGTCGTAACGATGGCTGTAGAAGACGTCGACATATTCGAGGCCCATACGCCGCAGGCTTTGGTCGCACGATGCCATAAGACTCTTACGCGAACTGCCGTCGCCGTACACTCCCGGCCACATGGCATGACCAGCCTTCGTGGAAATGAACATTTCGTCGCGATGGGCGGCAAGATCCGTACGGAGTATGCGTCCGAAGTTTTCCTCGGCGCTCCCAGGCTCTGGACCGTAATTGTTGGCAAGGTCGAAATGGCAAATGCCGGCATCGAAGGCGGCAAGCAACATGTCGCGCGCAGTATCGTAGGAATCGACAGAACCGAAATTGTGCCAAAGGCCCAACGAAAGTGCAGGAATACGGACACCGCTCCTGCCGCACAGATTATATTTCATCATATAGCGTATATGTGGTGTGGAAGGAAACATACCGAAAATGTGGTCAAGGGAGGCATGTTTAAGGACAAACTGCTTTAAGGACAGACTGCCATGTAGCACATAGCGTAAAAATCGGAAGAGGAAGCCACCCTAACAGCCTGCACAAAATAAAAGAAAAGAGGAATGGTCTGTCGTGAAAAACATGGGTGTTACACCTTAGTTTCTTGCGCTCGGCAAAGTCTGAGTAAATTGGCTACGCCTTCCTCCTTGGCGCCTCGGCAATATTCAAGCAAGCTTGGCTTCGCCTTGCTCCTTCGCGCCTCGGCAATATTCAAACAAGTTTGATATTGCTCTCAGCTTGGCGTCGCTTGACTTGCTCTCGGCTTGTCGTCGGTTGGCTTCGCCTTCCTCTGTCGCGACTCGGCATAGCTCAAGCAAGCTTGGCTCTGCACTCGCTGCTCCATCGGTTCAGTCTCTGCGCTCACTTAGCGAAACCTTTTGCACAAAGGTGGAGAGATAAATGCGCCAGTTGCGCCAGATGTGTCCACCGTCCGTCTCAAAATATTCATAGGGATATCCCGAACGGTCGAGTTTACGACGAAATTCCACGTTCTCTTCATAAAGGAAATCGTCCTTTCCGATGGCTATCCAATAAAGGGACGGATGCTTTGAGAACTGAACGGAAAGTTTGCCGTCAAAGTCCTGGTAAAGCGCGGGCAACTTGTCGATGCGAGGCATGATGGCAGCGGAGAAAAGTCCGACATAATCGAACATTTCGGGATACTGCTTCGAAATGTGCAGAGAATGGAAACCGCCCATGGAAAGTCCGGCAATGGCTCTCGCATGTTTACGGGGAATTGTGCGGTAGTGTTTGTCAATGAATTTCACGATATCAGGGAAAGCCTCTTCAAAACAGGCATCCATCGTCCGCGGAAGTTCCATGGTGGGACGCACGAAGCCGTTGCCACCCTCACCGGGAGCGGCTTCGAGGTCGACATTGCCGTTGGGCATGACCACAATCATTGGCTCTGCCTTTCCCTGTGCAATGAGATTGTCCAGAATCTGTGCCGCTCTTCCCAACTCGCTCCAGGCATTTTCATCGCCTCCCATACCATGAAGAAGATAAAGCACAGGAAAACGTTTGCGGGGATTGCTGTCGTATGCTGCCGGCGTATAGACCGCCATCCGACGGCTGGCCCCCAGCGTGGGCGAATTGTACCATACCTTGGCCAAAGAACCGTGGGGAACATCGTTCACCTTATAAAGGTCTGCAGTGCCGTTGCCGACAATGAAAATATCGCTTACAGTACCCACATCGCGAAGACGGAAGACATTGCTCGGGTCGTTGACCTTCAGACCGTCCACAATGAAAGAATAGCTGTAGAGTTCGGAAGGCAGAGGCTGTGGTGTGGTGTACGTCCATACGCCGTCCGTCTCTGTAAGGTCGGCCATGAACGGCTCGAAGTCGCCGACAACCTGCACCCTGACGGCTTTCGGCGCACGGAGGCGGAAAGTGACGGTATGGTCTGCATGGACTTCGGGAGAGGTAACCGGTGCCTTTTCCCATAGTGCCTGCTGGGCAAAGGAATAACAAGCGGCTACAAACGCAAGGAGAAATATGGTGGCGATACGTTTCATAGTATAGTACACACTCTAAAAGAGATATAAAGATTCATCAGCAATGTCCCTCCCTGCAAACAAGCAGGAAAGAGTCAGAAATTTCGGAATGACGGATGATGGCCCTCTTTCACAGCCACACACTCCATTTCGATGAGCCATGCCGGACGGCACACCGGTGCAAGGGTGATGATGCAAGGGACATCAGGGAAGCGCTGGCGGAACATCTCGCTGACGACAGTATAGTCCGCAATGTCGCGGAGATAGACAATCATCTGCATCACATCAGTGAAAGCGGCACCTCCCTCATGGAGCAAGGCTTCCACATTCTCCCACATCCGGTGAGTCTGCGCCACAACGTCGCCGACGTGTACCACTTCACCATGGCAGTCGATGCTGGCAGTGCCGGAAATGAACAGATGCTCCCGGTCGCCATACGAAATCTTGGTACCACGTTCGAACGTTACACCGTATTCATATGTAGGATTGAGATGTGTCAGTGCCTGAAGGTACTGCACCTGACCCTCTTCAAGACCTTTGACGGCATAGGCATCCATCTGGACGAGGGAAGCGGTGCGGAACGGGCTACCTCCAATACCTGTGCTGGCTATGAAATGCGTCTGAGATGTCAGACCTTGCGCTTCGAAATTCTCGCGGCGGGCACAAACAAGTCCCTGGTAGTGGGTGTCGACATCGCGGACAAAGAACCAGGTACGTACGCAATCTGCGGCCAGCGTCATTCCGCGGTCGGCAAGCATTGTTTCGTAGTAGTCGAGTATCTCCGCCGTCTGTGCTCCACTGCCCCCTTCGGTCGAAGTCACTGCAGACGCCCAAAGATGGGTGTAGCCGTTCCGATGGAGTGAAAAGGTGCCGTCATCACTGCTTGCATCACCTTCGGCACTCAACAGATACATCCACAGTGCCACCTTACTGCCATCGAGCGGCGGTTGCTGGATGACTGAAGATGCACCGTCAGGGAATGGAGTCATAAGAGGAAACTGGTTGGCAATGTCCGAAACGAACCACCTCGACTGCATGCAACGGGCGGAACGGAATTCGGGCATGGACAACAGACTCTCGCGGGCAGCAATCAGGCGGCCATACTGGCTCTGAAAACCGTCCGTACATGAACCGGGATGAAAAATCAGATGCCACTCCGTGACACCCTGTACCGCATCATAACGCGAGATTTGGACAATAACGCCGGTGTCGGCGATTGGGATTGTGCGAAAAAACATGAAAAAGTAAAGAGGTAGAAAACGCTAAAGACGTCATTTATTTTTGTGACGATTGGCTCTGCGCTGTCTGATTTCAGCTTTGTGACGAGCACTGGCACTGCCGTGAGTGCCTGTAATGTAGGTCTTCTTCTTTGCTTTCGTCTTTACTTTCTCTTCTTTTGCCGGACCTTTCAGTTTGGCGCCTTTGAAGGTAATACCGCCCTGAATGGCCTTCTGCATTTCATCGTCGCTGACGTGACGTTGGATTGAGGTCATTTCTGTTTTTTTGAATGGCAATGAATAGCAGGTCTTTGTTTCAATAGGATATGCTTCCGGATGGCTACCATGCGCCCCCATACAGAAAGAAAGGGGGAATGTATGGAGCTAACTTATATACCGAAGCACAGTATGGAATCCCCCTACCCTCTCCCTAAACTTTCGGAAGAAGGAAGGGAGTCCATGCGTTTTTTCCCATCAATGATGGAAGAGACGGACGCCGGTGAATGCCATGGCGATGCCGTACTTGTCACAAGTAGCGATGACATGGTCGTCACGGACACTTCCGCCTGCCTGTGCCACATACTCTACACCGCTCTTGTGGGCACGCTCGATGTTGTCGCCGAAGGGGAAGAATGCGTCAGAACCCAAGCTCACAGCCGTGTTACGGGCTATCCATTCCTTCTTTTCCTCCAAAGTGAGCACTTCCGGCTTCTCCGTAAAGAACTGCTGCCATACGCCGTCGGCAAGCACGTCGTCGTGGTCTTCCGAAATGTAAATGTCAATGGTATTGTCACGATCAGCACGGCGAATTCCCTCCACAAAAGGCAGGGACATCACCTTAGGATGCTGACGGAGCCACCAGATGTCGGCCTTCTGACCGGCAAGACGGGTGCAGTGAATGCGGCTCTGCTGCCCGGCACCGATGCCGATGGCCTGGCCGTCCTTGACATAGCATACCGAGTTCGACTGTGTATACTTCAAGGTAATCAGCGCAATCATCAGGTCGCGACGGGCGGCCTCAGGGAAATCCTTGGCTTGGGTAGGCACATTTTCAAAAAGGCTGTCTGCAGAGAGGTCTATCTCATTGCGGCCCTGCTCGAAAGTGATGCCAAATACCTGCTTGCGTTCGATGGGGGCAGGCACATAGTCGGGGTCGATGCGAATGACATTATAAGTACCCTTACGCTTGGCCTTGAGAATCTCAAGGGCATCATCGGTAAAGGCGGGAGCAATGACACCATCGGAAACCTCAGGCTTGATAAGCAATGCCGTATCACGGTCGCAGACATCGCTCAAGGCAATGAAATCGCCGTACGAACTCATGCGGTCGGCACCGCGGGCACGGGCATAGGCACAGGCCTGTGCGCTCATCTCCGCACCCAGACTATCCGGAACAAAATAGATATGACGAAGGGTGGCATCGAGAGGAAGTCCTACGGCTGCACCGGCAGGACTGACGTGCTTGAAACTTGCAGCGGCGGGAATACCGGTGGCTTTGCGGAGTTCGCGGACCAGCTGCCATGCGTTCAATGCATCAAGGAAATTAATGTATCCAGGACGTCCGGAAAGCACCTCAATGGGCAGCTCGCTGCCGTCGGCCATGAAGATGCGGGAAGGTTTCTGGTTGGGATTGCAACCGTACTTTAATGCCAATTCTTGCATAATGAAAGAGACTGTTTGATTGTACAATAAGTGCAAAGGAAAGGATTTTACACGTGAAAACCAAGATTAACCTCCTTAATCTTTGATTCCCAAAACATTTTATTGTAAATTTGCGATATCTACTGCCATTTGGACAAGCATCCCCAGCCATCTATGGAAGGGACAATCCCCCAACAAAGAATCCCACAGCCATGATTACCTCCAAAGACTCGCTTTTCCCCGACTATTACTATTTCGAGATCGGCCGTACAGAGATACAGGCCGCACACATCGTGGAAATGCTGCGCCGGACAGACATTGAAATCCTTGCCACCAACGCCGAACGTCGCAAGGTGATAAGGATGCTGAAGGAAAAAGGCATAAGTAACGTGATGCAGGCTGTAGGGCTTTCGGAAACCGAAGTCCGACAATGGAAAGGCGCCGGACCTCTGTTCATCGACACCCTGAAGGATATCCGCAATGAGGCATTGCAGCACCCCGAGGAGACCATCGCACGATGGCAGACGGAAATGCGAGCCTATGTCTTTCCCGATGACCTGGAAGACAATGTCCATGAACATGACAGCTTTTTCGGAAAAATATGGAAAGACACGCCTGGCGCACACCCTACAGACACGGAATACGCTGAAAGTCTGGCAGACCCTTCCTCACCAGTCGAAACCTACAGGACGACCTGCTATGACAAAGAGCACGGAAACAGCGTGAAAGATGACATTGAAATGCTCGAGAAGAGCATTTTGGGAGCGTTGGAGATACTGGAAAAAAGATGGGAGAAGACCACATATCTGAAAGCTTACTTCATAGAAGGAAGGACGACGCCTGCTGCACAGAGCCGCAACTACGGGCAAATCTCCAACATGGCATGGCGCCACCTCCTCAACCGCAGCTTTCTCCTGCCTTTGATGAAGGGGGAGACCATCTGCGGTGTGCGATTTTCAGAAGACCTTCTCCAACGCATACCGACACTCACCGACAATCTGCGCTACCGACCGGCGGAGGCTTTAGAAGCACTTAAAACAATCCGTCCGGAGCGTTTCCTGCATATCCTCGGACTTACGCTCCTCCAACGCACCTCAACCGAAAGCTTCTGGACCACAGATTTTATCGTCCCCACGGGGGAGGTGCAGCGATGCAGACATACACTGCGAACCCTTTTCTGCGTGCTGCAGAACAGAGTTACCGGCTGTAAGGAAAAGACACTGAAAAAGCTGATGCAGGAACTTTCGGCGGCTTCCTCACAGCATTTGCACACGGAAAGCCGCATTGTCCATCCCGTCTTCCTACATCATCTTCTTCTACATCATCCTTGGATAGAAGAAGAAACCCGCGGCTACAGACTGGCTGCTGAGATACTCACCACCGAAATCGTACGCATTGCACGCATTGTATACGACGCCAAACGCCCAATCACCACAGCTGACATCACCACAAGCTACATCAGCCTTTATACAGAGGCCCCCAGAGCACTGAACTTTACGAAGATACACAACAGGTTCCCACACATCAAACATGTGGCACGAGGCATCTGGCGGTACAAATAACAGCAAGGCACTTGCAGCAAAACTCATTTATACTAATTAAATAATACCCTACAAGTAACCCATTATTTTTTTGCACACTCCAACATTTTGGGCCCATAAACACGATGCATGAAAGGCGAAAAAAAGAGCGAAAACCTTCAAAAATTTTGACAATATGCGGTATCCCTTCCAGCGCTGAAAATAGGCCAAAATCATGCGTTTTGCAATATATACATAACAAAGTACAACGAACGATAATGGTGACACATCCCCGATTTCGCGCCATTTAGCCGCACGGCACGCCATCAAATGGCAGAAATTGGACGAAATAAGCGCGAAAAAGCGCTAAAAACATCGGACTTCTCAGGCATAAACATCCGCACTTTCGAGGCAAAACCTCGGATGTTTGCCCTAAAGAAGTCCGATGTTTTTGTTTTTCCGCCCGAAAAATGCCCGAAAACACCAGAAAAAGTCCCTCAAAACCCTAATGTTCCAATTTTGCGATATTTCAGAGCAAGGATGGTGTCGGTGACTTCCGACGGCCTTCTCGGGGCATTATCTTCCTCCTTCAGACTACCCAGAAAAGGCTGCGAAACGCGCTTGCAGAAAATTGCACACTCTACATTTCTCCCCCGAATCCTTGTATAAAAAACGTCGATGTCCCACCCATATGGAAAAAGCCGGAAGTATGGAGTTGGCATGCTCACACCCCTCTTCTGAAGAGACCAAGACAGATTATAATCGTCCAAACGG
>SFJN01000081.1 GCA_004555055.1 Bacteroidales bacterium
ACACTCCCTCTTCGACAGACAATCTGCCCTAGACTAAAACTCAAAAATCTGGCAAAGCCAATTTATAGAACACCCCTATATGGAAAAATTGACGATTGACCTTTCTGGATATGAAAACCGTCTGGGTCGCAAACATCAGGCGGTGCGGATGCTGTGGAACATCCTTTGGCCTCTTACGACGTGGTTCCTGCCTCGTAGTTTGGGTATGGGATGGAAAAGAAGCCTGCTTCGGATGTTCGGGGCAAAGGTGCATCCTACAGCCCAGGTCTATTCCTCTGCACGGATTTATTATCCAGCCAACCTCACCATGGAGGCTTATTCGTGCCTGGCAGACGGTGTGGAATGCTACAATGTGGCCCCTGTTACTGTCGGTGCCCACAGCACCATCTCTCAGGGAACTTTACTTTGTACCGCCAGTCACGATATCACTGATTCCCACCACCGGTTAGTTACGGCACCGATAGTGGTTGAGGACCAGGTGTGGATTGGTGCCCGGGCATATATAGGCATGGGAGTGGTGGTCCGTCAGGGTGCTGTAGTGGGAGCCACAGCCAGCGTATACAAAACCGTGGAACCATGGACCGTCGTTGGCGGCAATCCGGCAAGATTCATCGAGAAAAGGGAAATACGGTGAGAGGTACAGGTAGTTCTCTTCCACGCAAATTAAGTTGGTTTAGCACATTTACCTATGCATTATGCTTGACATCACTACCATCGTCCTGACCTACAACGAAGAGTTGCACATTCGCCGATGTCTGGAGAACGTCTGCTCCTTCTCGAAGAAAGTATATGTAGTAGATTCCCCCTCTACCGACAATACTGTGGAAATCTGCAAGGAATTCCCTAACGTGGAGGTGGTGGTACATCCCTATCCCGGCAACCAGGCCGCACAGTTTAACTGGGCTTTGGACCATCTTTCGATAGACACGGAGTGGGTGTTGCGGCTTGATGCGGATGAATATCTGCTTCCGGAACTTGTGGCGGAAATCCGCCGGAAGTTGCCGGTGATGCCGGAGGATGTGAAGGGTTTGGAGATGAGGCGCAGACATATCTTTATGGGACGGTGGGTGAAGCACGGCGTGTATCCCGTCGTCCTAATGCGCATGTTCCGCACAGGGTGTGCGAGATACGAAGAGCGGTTGATGGATGAGCACCTGGTGCTGGACGAAGGCCACACCTTGCTCCTTGACCACGACTTTTGCGACCACTCGCTGGTTGACCTCTCGGCATATTGCACGAAACATTTGCTTTACGCCCGTAGAGAAGCCGCGGAATTGCTTGCCGACGCGTATGGTCTGGAGCGGACGTCCGGCATGCCGGAAGGTGCGCATATTATGGGACGCCAGGCCATGGAAAAACGTAGGAAAAAGCATTCCTACAGCCGCCTGCCCCTGTTTTGGCGTAGCTTTGCCTATTTTTGCTACCGCTATATCCTTAAGGGTGGTTTCCTGGACGGTAAGGAGGGTTTCCTCTTTGCTTTCATACAGGGCTGGTGGTACCGGACGGTAGTGGACGCCAAGATTCTGGAATGCAGAAAATACATCAAAGCAGCGCAACTTCCTCCTCACAGCGAGGCGGAGAAAGCTGCCGTCAGGACCTTTATCCGCAGACGATGGAACATCTCCCTCTGAGTGACAGATACCTGCTGGTCCTGCTAAGGCTGGGTACCGGTTTCGGTGTGGAATCGATTCCGAAGATACCATGGGCTTACTGGCCCGATCTTTACTGCCAGGCTTGGGAACATGGTGTGCCGGCACTGTGCCTCGACGGTGCGAAATGCCTGCCGAGGGGGAAAAGAGCACCATCCTCGATGACCATGCGGTGGTATGGGCAGACAAGTGGACAGCGTATACAGCAAATTGTTTTCGACTATGCTATGAAGAATCTGGCGCAGCTGTTCCGAAATTACGGTATTCCCTTCGTGGTATTCAAAGGTCCGGCCATCGCATCGTTGTATCCGAATCCCGAAAGACGGGCACACGGAGACATTGACTTCTATGTCCCCTCGGCGCACTTCGAGGAGGCAATGTTGACCGTCAGGACGTTGTTGGGAGTGAAGGTAGAGCGGGATAACGTGGACAAGCATTGTGCCTTTGATTTCCAAACCGTCCGTTTCGAGATGCATTATCGCATGGAAACCTTCGGCTATGGCCCGCACCAGAAGTATTTCGGAAACTTGGTAGAAAATGCGATGCGGCACGAATTGCCCTGTTATCATGCCGGCGAGGATGAAATCCCTATGCTTCCGCCCATGATAGACCTTATGGTGCTCTTCAAGCATTGGTTCAACCATCTGTTAGGGGAGGGTATCGGGCTGCGACAGACTGCCGACCTTGCCGTGGCCATCCGTGCCTACCGTGATAAAATCCATGTCGGAACGCTCCAGAGCCATCTGCGCGCCGTGGGGTACATCCGTGCCTTCGACACAGTGGCGGCCATGGTGGAACGGTATTTCGGCATCGCCTGGGAAGCCTATTGGAATGCCTCGCCGGAATGGACGAAGGAAAAGGCATGGGACTTTGCCGAAAGACTGATGCACGATGTGCTGCGCAACGGGAATTTCGGACGTAGCAGCTACAGGTTCCGATTCGGGATGCTGAAACGTATGGAGACCTTTGCACGCTTCATGGTCCATAGCTGGCGCTATTATCCCCTCGCCCCCAAGGACATTATATTTATGTTGCCGAAGCGCTTCCTCATCAGTTTCAGGGCACAACTGCAAAAGCACAACTGAAGCAAAAACACTACTGACAAAAACTTAAGGGATGTTCTATAAATTAGCTTGACAAGTCCTCCTCCTTGACTTCGTCTTCCTCCTTCGCGCCTCGGCATAGTTCAAGCAAGCTTGACTTGCTCTCGGCTTGTCGTCGGTTCGCACCTCGGCCATTCAAACAAGTTTGATGGCACTCGGTTTGGCGTCGGATGAGACAGTTTTCGAACTATCGCACAGTAGATTTCTGTCCTGCAAACGCGAGAGAGCAAGGCGAAACCAAGCATAAGAACACTCCCGAAATGAACATAAAACTAATTTATAGGACATACCTAAACAACAATCGGATGGTCAGAATCTCCATTATAACCGCTACTTTGAACAGCGAACGGACCTTACGCCATACGCTTGATTCCATTCTCCGGCAGACCTACCGGAACTATGAGCTTATTATCAAGGACTGTGCATCGCAAGACGAAACACTCAGCATATGTAAGGAATACGAGCCCCGTTTTGAAGGACGTATGCGCGTCATTGCCGTTCCGGACTGTGGACTCTACGATGCCATGAACCAAGGTATTGCCGCTGCAACGGGAGATGTGGTAGGAATGCTGAATTCCGACGATTTCTTTACCGCGCCGGATATCCTCATGACCATAGCGCGCACTTTTGAGGCTCATCCCGAAATCGATGCCGTGTATGGCGATGTCCATTATGTTGAGGAGGAGAATCCGGCACGTATAGTGCGGTATTACTCCTCGCGCTTGTTCCGCCGCTATTGGATGCGCATGGGATTCATGCCCGCCCATCCTTCGTTCTACTGCCGGAAAATGACGTACGAACGCTTCAGAATCAACGGCCGTGAAATCGAAGGGTTCAAAGGCAATCCCGACTGTGCCTACTTCAACACCTCCTACCGCATTGCCGCCGACTTCGAGAATCTGTTGCGGATGATCTTTTTGGGACGCATCGCCATACGCTACATACGGCGCGATTTTGTCACCATGCGTACAGGAGGAGCTTCTTCGTCTGGGGCAGCTTCGCATCGGCAGATTAACCGCGACCACATGCGCGCCTTTCGTGAAAATGGTGTCTATTCCAACCATTTCCTGATTTCGTTCCGGTATTGCTATAAAATTCTGGAATTCGCAGTGGTAAGATACAGACGCCTGCTCAAACTGCTTCCCTACAAAAAGTATGTAAAGGTGCAGGAAAACATCGGATGAAATCTCACAGACGACAAACCTATTTTTCATGTCAAAGAATGCAGAAAACTGGCTTGTGCATTATGAGGAGCTGAAAGCCTATGTGGAGGCGACGGGACATTTCCCCAGCAAGCACACTGCCTTGAGCAATTGGGTGAAGTATCAGCGAAAGCGCATGAAGGCCGGTACCATGCCGGAACAGCAGCGCCTACTCTTCTTGAAACTTTCGGAGAGTCGTGGTGTTGCCGCAGTTGATGCGGATGCGGAAGACGATGGTGGGAATTTGTTCCTGCGGCCATAATCCTTATGGCGGGTTCTTCATTTGCAGACTGATGTGGTGTGAGTCCATTTTGACTAAACGACAAAAGTGTCCGGCTATAGGTGAATGCAGTCTATAGCCGGACACTTTTCTATTGGGGGCTGTATGTGTCATGCACCAATCTGATGGGTGCGACCCTTACATCTGCAAGATTCAAGGTGGGGACCAAAGGACGCCAAAAGAATATTGCACACTCCTATCGGAATCACCCTTTTTTACCCTTCAAAATGGATGACAGAGTGGTCGCGAACCTTCAAAAATTTTGACAAGGCTTCGTGTCCCTTTTAGAGCGAATTTTGCTGCGATTTTGGATGTTTTGCCATGCTTGGATGTCAAATTTAAGATTCTGATGCCTGCAGTTTTCCGCATAATCAAATGATTTTTGCGGCAAAATCCATCAAAAACAGCGAAAATAGCCCAAAAAATGCCGTGTTTTGGGGCAAAAACATCGGACTTCTTTGGCAAAAACATCCGTACTTTCCATGGCAAACATCCGTACTTTGTGGCCAAGAAGTCCGATGTTTCCTGTTTTCCAGCCGGAAATGCCGCCAAAATCCCCCTTTCTCCAATTTTGCGATATTTGGACACAGGGTAGGTCGTGGTGGCTTTCGAGGCCTTTCTCAGCCCGTTAACGACAGGGTTAAGGTTGCGGAAAGCCTCTGAAAATGGACGCTGAAAAAAATTGCACACTCGTCTGGGTGTTCCTGAAAACAGTGATGGAAAAGCGGAAGGAAAAGCTAAATTCGTTTGGGCTTTCCCGGGTCACGGCAGAGGGCGCCAACCCCGAGTCGCAAGGAGAGGTCACGGTGTTGGCCACGTGTTGTCATTTCTGCAGTTTGACGCTACGCAGTTTGCCACCGGTTTTCCATACCACAATGTAGGTTCCCATGGCTTCGTGGCTCATGTCGTAGCCTTCGGTGGCATTGAACGCTGCCACCTTTCTTCCTCCAGCCGTGTATACGACAGCCTGGAAGTGCAGGTCGTCGGGAATGGCACTGGCAAAATGCAGATATTGGGTATGGGGATTATAGGCAAGGGCATACTCTTCGGGTTCCATTTCCAGCTGCGTGACGGACACGCTCTCTGGGAGTTTCTCCGTGGCCTCCAGGCGCCACAACCTGTTCTGGCTGACAGCATTGCGGTCATCGTTGTTGTAACTTACAATGGGCGTATAGTCGGCATCGCTACCTCCCGAGAGGTTGGCAATGTGTTCGGAATAGGCATTGAGCAGGTTGTAGCAGCCTTCCGTTCCCTGCGGTATGAGTGTCCACAGTTGCCTGAAGTCCGTATCATCGGCACTGGCTACGTTGAGCTGAGTGCCGACATTCGTGGTTGGTCCTACCTCGCCCTCCGTGGGGTCGTTGAGGGCTACGTTGCCGGAACGGTTGACAAGATGGAAACAGTCGCCTACGGGCATCACCTGCCATTCCTGGGTGTCGCGGTTGTCGTCCACAGGCATCTGCACGACAGCCCCGTCTACCACCTCCATGGCTTTTCCCGTACGGACATTCGTCAGACGGTAGTAGTAGTTTTCCGGCACAAAAGGTGGCGTGGGGTCATCGGGCTCTTCCGGTGCTACGGGTTCCTCAGGCGACTTTTTCAGGAAGGCCGTCTTCAGCCATTCCGCATGGTCTGTAATGAACGCCTTGAGGTCGGCCACATACTGGTCGTATGATGAATAGAGAACGATTTCGTGATACATCCGGCGGTTGATGCCCCATTTTTCGTAGTTGCGTTCCTGCGATTCCTGCAACAGCATGTCGATACTGTCAATCTTTTCGTGGAGATATGCCACGATTCCGGCATCAAGGAGTTCGTTGTACCGACGGTTGATGAGGCGTGCAAACCATGGGTCGGTCCACATCCGGTTCGTCCATTTGCGTGTGTCGCCATATCCGTCTTCCGTCATCAGTTTGTCTACGGTGCCGGGGATGCGCCAGTCGTTGTCGTAGGCGATGTCGTAGTCCCAAAGCGGTCCCCAGTAGAGTAGGGAGTCGCCTTGGTCCTTGTAGAAATAGCTGCTCCAGAATCCGTCGATGTTTGCCGACATCTCCGTGCAGATGTACCAGTCGGCAAGCGAGGCACTGTCTACCCATTGACGGTATCCCATGCGGGCGTCGGTATAGTTGTCGTTGGCAAGCGCGCGTTCAAAACCGCTGATATATTGGCGGATGTATTCCGTCTGTGAGTAGGCAATATCTTCCTCATTGGGGTAATGGATGCGTATGGGTACACCATACTCCGACGATACGAAGGTGTTGCCGTCGTAGAATCCGTCCACTTCCAGCAGATAGCCGCCGCTGATGTCCGAAGTATCGGCGAGCGGAAGGTCCTGTTCGGTAATGTTTACCCGGTGCGGACGCACTTCCACCTGGTCGCTGATCTGGTAGTTGCCAAGGAATTCACCGTTGAGGACGAGGTCGACAAACTTTGCAGCAGGGTTGAATTTCAGCGAGGTGAATTCGCCCATCAAGGTGGTTACGGCATTGCGCATGAGACTTTTGTCACCGGCATTTGCCAAGAGGGTCCAGCTTTTGGCCTTGGCGTACCCTGTCCCGAGAAATTTCTCTTTTGAGTGGAACTTGATGCGGAACGGTTTCTTTGCCAGTCCCCATGTGGAATTTCCCCGTCCACGGATTTGCAGGGAGTCGTAGGTTGTCAGTTGGTCCGCCTCGTCTACATAGTGCATGGTGGCATAGATGTAGTCCGTCTTGCTTGTTACAGGACGGTTGTCGAAAGTATTGATGTAGATGGTTGGCAGATTGGTAAGCCGTGGATAGTCATCGGCAGAAACTGTGGTGACGATGAACATCAGCAGTGCGAGAAGCGGGAAACGGAACATGTTCGAGAAGGAATATATGGGATATTGTGGAGATGAACGTACATCTCATGGTGTACAGGTCGGTTGCTTTCACCCGGCTGGCGACGGGACCGGATGTTCCAAATATAAGTAAAAAAGGGGATATGCATATCCGGTTTTCCTGTTTTTCTGTCCAAATCCTTTCAATTCAGGAGCATTTTGCACTCAAATCTGTGCGTAGAGCCTGAAAAAAGGGGTATTAGCGGAAGCACGCAGAAAATGTTACGGGAGAATTTTCTCTATTTTACTTTTGCCGATGATCTGAAAAGGGAAGAGATAAAAACTCCAAAGAAAAGACGCTCCCTGCGTGCGCTCAGGCAAGTCCCTGTTGCAATTCGTTGCCCCAAACCGTATTAGTACAATTTGTTGTATTTGTGTAATTGGTGTGATGGAAAGGGCAAGAGAGGCACTGAGTAGGACAATAAGGCAAAAAAATGCCCCTGCAATTCCCGTATTTCTTCTGAAATGACTATATTTGCAGCGTAACAGCGGTTCTTTGCACAATCGGACTGCTGTGCAAGTTTGGATAACTTCCTTCTTTTTTGCATTATTTATGTCAATTCTAAGAAAAATAACCCGCCTGTTCCGTCCCTCTCCCGCGCCGCGAATTCCTTCAAGTTTTCCCGGAAGCATCGCCATCATCGGGAGCGGGTCGTGGGCGACAGCCATTGCCAAGATAGTTCTGGAGAGCGAACAGCGAATCGGATGGTATTTCCGTAGCCAGAGCAGCATTGACGAATTCAAGCGTCTGGGCCACAATCCCAAATATCTTACCGATGTGGTGTTCGATACCGAGCGCATAGATTTCTATACCGACATGGACCAGATTGTCCATCAGCACGACACACTCATCTTCATCACCCCTTCGGCATTCCTCAAATCGCAGCTCAAGTCGCTCAGTGTCCCTCTCTACACCAAATTCATTGTTACGGCCATCAAGGGCATTATCCCCGATGAGAATATGGTTTGTACGGAGTATTTCCGTAAGGAATACGGTGTTCCCGAGCGCAATCTGCTTGTTATCGGAGGTCCGAGCCACGCCGAGGAAATAGCCCTTGGACGCCTCACCTACCTCACCATCGGCTGTACGAGCATGGACCGCGCCACCATCTTTGCACATCGTCTGCGCAACGACTACGTACGCATCACCACGTCGCAGGATGTGATAGGAATAGAATATGCTGCCGTACTGAAAAATGTCTATGCCATCGCTGCCGGCATCTGTCTGGGATTGCGCTATGGCGACAACTTCCTGAGTGTGCTCATCTCCAATGCCATGCAGGAGATGCAGCGTTTCCTCTCCACCATTCTGCCCACTGACCGCAGCATTGTGGGCAGTGCCTATCTCGGTGACCTTCTTGTAACGGGATACAGCAATTTCTCTCGTAACAGGGTGTTTGGACAGATGGTCGGACGGGGCTATAGCGTTCGTTCTGCACAGATGGAAATGAACATGATAGCCGAGGGCTATTTCGGTGTGAAATGCATGACGGAGATTAACCGGCGCCATCAGGTGGAAATGCCGATACTTGATGCTGTATACAACATCCTTTACAACAATGCTTCGCCGCGGAGCGAAATCAAGCGGCTCTCGGCAAAGTTGAAATGATGGTTACCGGATAAAGGACATCGGACTTCTTTGAGGCAGATATCAGCACTTTTGCCTCAAAGAAGTCCGATGTCTTGCATCTTCCTGAAAGGTCAACACCATATTCTGTTCTGTATCTATGGTGCCTTCAGCGAAGTTTTCGGATCACCTTGCAGGGATTTCCGGCAGCCATACAGTCCGAAGGTATGTCGTGTGTGACCACACTGCCAGCCCCGATGACGGTGCGGTCGCCGATAGTTACCCCCGGACATACCGTGACATTGCCGCCAAGCCAGCAGTCGGCACCGATTTTAATGGGGTGTGCCGATTCTATGGTCTGACGCCGTTGCAGATAGTCGATTGGATGCTGTGGGGTGTACAGGGAGCAGTTGGGACCTATCAGTGTATGGCTGCCGATGGTGATGTCTGCTGCATCGAGAAACATGGCATTGTAGTTCACAAACACTCCTTCGCCAAGATGCAATCCGTTGCCGTGGTCGCAGTGGAAAGGGGGAAGGATGGTTACGGACTGGAGTACACCGGGAATCATGTTTTCCAAAGCTTCGCGATAGTCGTCGTGGTCGATGCCCGAGCAGTTGAAGCGTTCGCATGCCAGTCTTGACCTTTTCAGGCTACGGTCGATTACGGGGTCTGTCCAGTCGTACATCATTCCGGAGCGCATCTTCTTCCATTCTGTCAGGTCTTCGGGGATGTCTGTAGAGGGGGAATCCTTTGTTTCATCGGATGTTGCTGTTGTCGGCAGGAAATCTGTTGTGAAGGTTTGCTCCTCTTTCATGTTCCTCGCCTCAAGTTGGTCTGTGGTGTCTTTTTCGGTAAGCGGAGAGTGTGTGTCGGGGTATGGCATCGGAGGTTGGTGTTTGTCGTTGCCTTTCATATTATATATACAAATAGGGGGTACGGCAGGCAAACGCTGTCGCACCCCCTTCGAGTTTTATTGTTTTATAAAGATGGTTTTCCGTCCGTTGCAGATATAGAGATGGCCATGTTGCGGGTGGGTGATTCGCTGTCCGCTAAGGTTGTAGAAGGCATTCTCTTCCAGACTATCAATCTTGATTTCGTGTATACCATCGCTGGGAACGTTCAGCTGGAGGAAGGAGGCGTCCGTTTCCATATATGCAGTGTTTGACGGAAGGGCAACGTTGTTTTTCTTAGAGAATCCAAGTTTGCCTCTGACGGTGGTAAGGAGCGCGCCGTCGAACTCCGATGCCGCCACTTCGCTGAGCGAGCCCTTAAGACAGGTTTCAACAGGTGCGACTTCGGTATTAAGGATTTCAAGCAGGAATCCGTTGTCAGCATTTGCAATGTCGTGCATGGAACATATGAAGCCGGTGTGGGGTGCTACGGCTTCGATTTCCGTCAAGGTGGCTGTGGTGCCGTCGGCATCCATAGTTACGCGATAGAGCGTTTCTGTAGGACAATTCACGGGGACCTTCACTGCAAACGGCAGATAGGGTGAAACGAATCCGATGCCGTTTGCCGTGCATTGTGCCTCCTTGATGCTCATTGTGGTGGCAGGGACAATATACCAATATGCTGTGCAATTGCCGTTGTCTTCAGTGCCGAGTGTGCCATGGCCCTCAATGGTGTTTTGGGCGAAAATCTGTTGTCCGTCCGCCTTCATGAGGTGGTGTCCGTAGTGGTATGAACCGGCTTCTTCGGCCACGGGAAGGAATTGCAGGACGTTTGCAGGTTCCGTGCCCCCCTTGCCATCGGACGACAGCAGGTAAACGCTATGGTTTGGCGAGTAGACAGAAGCCGTGAGTTCACCGTCGGTAGAGGGAGAGATGCGGCATACCTGGTCTACGTGTTTTTCCCATTGATTCCAGGCGAAGGTGCCGTTGTTGCAATGGAGTGCACCGAAGGTATCGGTATTATCGGCTACGAGATAGTAAAAACCGTCTGTCATGGCGTGGCGCTTGCTTCCGGTGATACGTTTGCAGAGCTCGATGTACCCTAATGCCATGTCAAGATTGTTGCAGTTTGCCTCGTCCTGCATAAGGCTGCTCGCCTCCACTATTTCAGTGCGGACGGTAATATCGTCAATGATTTCCGGTTTCCCGACAGCGCCTTCAGGAATACGTATGCAATCCTCAAGGAAGCGGTTGCAGGCATATCCTACCGGCTGGTAGGCAATGGAGGTTTGGTTGCTGGGATATCCTGTGAAGGACAGGGTTCGGTTGTCGGCATCGTAGGCCATGAACTTACCGGAATTTTCGGACTTGAGACTGAAAGCCTTCGGATCCGAATCAGCATAGGTCTTTACAGGTATCCACTTTTCCCCGTCGTCGGAGGGTGTGGAATCTGTGCCTTTGTGGTGGAGGGTGAAGCCCTCGGCAAGGTTTCCGGAAAGAGACCACAGGTTGTCGTCGTCGCTGACGGCTTCCCAGTCGTGGATGTTGCTGCAGTCAACGGAAGCGTTGCCGATGCGCATCAGTTTCTGATCTGTGCGGAGAAGCATCCAGGCGTCTTTGGCAAAAGGAAGGTCTTCTGTACCATTCACCTCAATGTCGGCCGTGATGCTTGTACCCACATTGTTCAGGCTCTGTGTGTTAACCTTGTAGAAGTCCGGTGCAAAATCCTTTACGTTGAGGTTACGCTCCAGATAATTGTTGAATTCCTTGTAAGGGCTTCCTTCGATGGCGTATTTCCAATGTACGGTGGCGACGGTCATCTCAAGGGGGACAGCTTCGAAGGTCATCATGTTGCCTTCGTCCGGAGTGTTCCAGTTGCTAATGGAAATCTGGTTGTCACCGTTGAGGTTGATAACGTGAGTGTCATCGAATTGCGCAATGAAAGAGCCGTCTTCGAGCGGTGTCAGTATGATGGGGTTGCGTGGGGTTGCCGACAGCGTACCGGTGGAACTTACATATTTGTGGGCGTGCATGCTGTAGAGGTATGAGGCTCCTTCGATGTCTACAAGCCTAAACTGCAGTTGCGTGCTGAAGGCGTTGGCCATAGTGCCCAGTCCGGCATCGGTAGACGATACGAAACGTGTGCCGTTGGCGTTTACCGCCCATCCTCCGCGTGATGCTGACCATGCTGTGAAGACATCGGAGCGTGCTTCTTCTACCGTGACGGTACTCCCTTCGTCTTCAGCGGCATTCTCGCGTATGTCGAGCATTCCGTTTTCGTCGATACTGATGCATCTGTTGCCGGTAAATGTGGCAACTGATGCCCCACTTTGTGTTTCGCGCAGTGTCAGCGGACTTTCGGGTGTGACGGAGAGCGTAAGGTCAGGGTTGACGAACTTCTGGGCATAAAGGCTGTAAAGGTATGTCTTTCCGTCCTGTTCGGACAATATGAACTGCATCTGACGAGGAGTGGTCTCCTTGCCTTCTGTTTCGATACCCGCTTCTTTGGTGGAGGTGAACCGTTTGCCTTCGGCATCAACGGCCCAACTTCCACGGTTTGCGGTGGAGACAGTCACCACTTTGGGGAGTTTTAACTCTGCATCCTTGGTAAAGTTAAAGGAAATCTTTCCATCGCGTTCTGTGATGGATGTGAAAGAGCAGTGCATTTTGTACTGCCCATCCATATTAGGGTTATAGAGTGTGGCAGTGGGATGGCTGTAATCGGTAAGTTCCGTCATCTTTGCCGTTCCGGGGAATGGGCTTGAAGCGGCATTCTGATAGTCTCCTCCGGCAGGAATGTGCACATAACGTGGATGTTCGATATCGTCGTTCGGCTGGTTCCAATCCCAAACCTGTTTATCGAAATCGATGTGGAAGACCATAAGGCCGTGTCCGCCCTGTGCACTGTCAAAACCCTTCTTCTGACGGTTTTCGAGTACGTAGAACTCATTGCGGTATGCAGGATTGTACACTACATAGGCTTCCTCGGCTTCACTGAGGGAGGGCATGTCGGTGACGTTGGTGTCTTCTGTCAGTTCTTTGAGTTGCAGCCATCCGAGCTGCACGCGTTCGTAGGCGGTGAGATTCGATGGTATCTGACCATTGCTGAGATGTCCGCCTCCCGACATCAGTGACCAACTTTCGGGGTGGTTCGCTCCGCTGTAGTCCACATCGTAGAGGTCGGAAAGTCCAAGGGTATGGGCCATTTCATGGCATGCCGTACCAATGCCGCAGACCTTGGTGTCGCCCTGTTGTTCCCATCCGAACATTTCGGATGCGCAGGCATACTGCTGAGCATAGACACCGTCGCAGAGAACGGGCTGTTGTGTGGCCCATTGGTGTGCCCAGATGTAGTCTTCGCTGTTTCCGGAGTAGCTTTCGTCGTATCCGGCATATACAAGGAATACATTGTCGACATACCCGTCGTTGTTCCAATCGTATTTCGTGAAATCGGCAAATTCGTCAGCCTGGCGGAATGCCTCTGCCACCATTTCACGGACGCGGATGTTGCGGTCGTTGTCGGAGTTCGCGCCATAGTATGCCAAATTGTTGGGCATGGTTACAGGTCCCACGACGTCCATCGTGAGTTCGAACTGTCCTTGCGACTGCGCATAGAAGTAGTCGTATACGCTTCCACTTGCGTTTTCAAAATTGAATCCCTTTTCGTTGAACTGCCTCTCAAAGAGTTCGCGGGTATGGTTGCTTCGCATCTTGAGGTCCGCAAACTGTACAAGAATCACCAGTCCGGTCTTCTGTCCTTTCCAGTTGTACATTCTTCCGGTCTTTGCCATGCTTTTCCTTGCGGTTGTTGGTGCCATTTGGGCATAATGGCTTGCCCTTGCTTCTGCCGCGAGGCTGTTGAATGTGCTCCTGAGGTCGGTTGCACGTTTTGCCTCCAATGTTTCGGCGTATGGACGTTGGGCGGCATCATGTGCAAGAATCTCCGATGGTACAAGGCGGCCGTCGCGCATTTTTGCATAGCAGAATCCTCCCTTTGCATTGCGTGCGAGGGGTACGCCGTCAAGTGTCTCATGGAAATGGAAAAATTCGTCACCGCGTAGGCGGACTGTGAGTGTGGTACCATCTGGCTGTTTCACCTTGATAGGCGTTGGGTCAGCGGGGACAGCACTTGATGTTAGACTGAAGCCCACAAAAAGGATAAGAGTCAGTAGTATGTTTTTCATGGTAATGATGAGGAGGAAGTTTTTATGGAAAAGGAAATGATAGTCAGTTACTATATGAATGTGGATTGTATCCCATTGCCTACGTGTCGGATGGCAATCCTGTGCAAATTTAGCAAAAAAACTTGATATAACCTTATTTTCCCGGTTCTTCGGCAAGCATTATGCTGATTTTATGTGAAGCGGTAATCTGCCTATGGGCTTTTCATCGTTTTTAGCTTTTGGGTGGTCCGTAGCAGAAGTCTTTTTTGTAGTTGAAGATTCTGTGCTGAT
>SFJN01000313.1 GCA_004555055.1 Bacteroidales bacterium
CCGAGGAAGAATCGGTAACCGCTGCCGTTGGTGCTGTTAGTGGGCTTATCCCGGGAATGGAATAGTCCGGATAAAATGCCCATAGGAAATCACTCCCTTCATATAAAAAGGATGCCCCGGTCATCATAGACGGAAGCACCCGTATCATTGCCACAGCGAATCGCCCGATCCAGCGCCATAATAGTGGCTACCGCGCCGTCGATCTTCTCTGTGGACTTCTCCTTGTCCGGTTTGATGTTGCCAGCCGGGTCGGTGCGGATGAAGATGTTGTCCATCATCCAGCGCAGCACTGGGTGACCGCCATGGACGATTTTCTCCTCCAGCACCAGTTTCATCAGTTCCTTGGTGGGAGGACTCATATCTTTGAAGCCCTGTCCGAATGGTACCACCGTAAAACCCATGCCTTCCAGGTTCTGCACCATCTGCACAGCACCCCAGCGGTCAAAGGCGATCTCCCGGATATTGAACCGTTCGCCCAGCCGCGCGATGAATTTCTCAATGTAGCCGTAGTGAACCACATTGCCCTCGGTGGTCTGCAGCGTTCCCTGGCGTTCCCAGACATCATAAGGCACATGGTCGCGCCGGACGCGGAGGTCGAGATTGTCCTCCGGTATCCAGAAGTACGGAAGCACCATGTATTTATCGTCCTCATCCCGGGGTGGGAACACCAGCACGAAGGCGGTAATATCCGTGGTGGAAGACAAGTCCAGCCCGCCGTAGCAAACTCGGCCTTCCAGATCATCCTCGTTGACCGGGAACGCGCATTTGTCCCACTTGTCCATAGGCATCCAGCGGACGGCCTGTTTGACCCACTGGTTCAGGCGCAGCTGACGGAAAGCATTCTCTTCACCGGGATTCTGTTTTGCCGATTCGCAGGCATCCTGTACCTTGTCGATGCCGACCGTGATGCCCAGGGAGGGGTTGGCCTTTTTCCAAACCTCCGGGTCTGTCCAGTCGTCACCCTCATCCGCACCGTAGATTATCGGATAGAAGGTATGGTCGGTTTTGCGGCCTTCCAGAATGTCCTTGGCTTTCTGATGAACTTCATAGCAGATGGAGTTCGTATCGTTCCCAGCGGTGGTGATGAGAAAATAAAGCGGCTGCATCCGGGCATCACCGGAGCCTTTGGTCATGACATCGTACAGTTTGCGGTTGGGCTGGGTGTGGAGTTCGTCAAATACCACGCCATGGGTATTGAAGCCGTGCTTGTTTCCCACATCAGCGGACAGCACCTGATAGATGCTCCCGGTGGGCTGGTAGATGATGCGTTTCTGGGAATCGAGAATTTTGACTCGCTTATTCAGCGCCGGACACATCCGCACCATATCCGCAGCCACATTGAACACGATGGACGCCTGCTGGCGGTCAGCGGCGCATCCGTAGACCTCGGCGCGTTCCTCGCCGTCCCCGCAGGTCAGAAGCAGGGCCACGGCAGCGGCCAGCTCGGATTTGCCCTGTTTCTTGGGAATTTCGATGTATGCGGTATTGAACTGTCGGTAGCCGTTGGGCTTCAGCGTTCCAAAGATGTCCCGGATGATCTGCTCCTGCCAGTCAATGAGTTCAAAGGGCTTCCTGGCCCAGGTGCCCTTGGTGTGGCAGAGACTTTCGATGAACATCACCGCATAGTCGAGCATAAAAAATAGCCGCCGAAGCGACTTCCGTATAACGAGGAACAGAGCCTCGCGGCTCCATCCCTGTGGGTCGGGTGTGGCTTAGTAGCCTTCTTTGCGAACCCTGGCCTCAACCCGCTCCATGAGCCAGGCCTTTCCGCAGAAGCGGATGTCCTTGAGGTAGCTGGCGGCTGTGCTGTTGAAGCAGCAGGCTCCCTCTTGGTAGATCTCGGTGGTGGCCATTTCGTAGATCGTGGCGACCAGGCCGTCATGATCGGCAAGCTCGGCCTTGGCTGCGCGGTACTCGTCGCTGTCCTCGGCATTGTCCATGAGGGCGTTCTCAAGGCCGCCGATGTGCCAGTAGGCGGCGTACTTGATGTTGTAAAAGGCTTTCTTCTGGCGGGCGTTCATTTCGGATACTTTCATGGTGGTTCCTCCTAAAGTTGATGTGTCCCTTGCGGTGTACACATATTCGCTCTACCAGGGCGAAATAGCAAGTCATTTTGGAGGCATAATGTACACAAAGATACTGGCCGTATACTGTGGGAATTACAGCGGTATACGAGCAAAAGAGCCATCCGGCTCCCTTGCTGTGCTGGGGAAGATAATCAACCTCGAACCATGCGGATAGCAGGAATTCTGGCCCTCTTGCCTGTCTGCCAGTCGGTGTAGGTAGCGTTGACCTCGGTGATGCCTGCCATCTTGAAGCCATGCCTCTCGAATGCCGCCAGGGTGGGAATCAGCCCGGAGAAGGTGCTGCTGATGGTGAACTCTGTGATGTCGTTCTCCCGGAAGATCTCGGCGATGGGGTCGATGTCCTCATCCCAAATGACCTCGGAGAAGTCGATGAGGTCGTTTCCAGCGTCCTCGCTGCGGCGGTAAGCCCAGAAGGCGGTAGGATTGATGCCCTCAGTGCGGATGTCCTTGACCTGGTTGGCAATTGCGTTCTCGAAAGCGTTGATTTTTTTCATGGTGAGTTCCTCCGTTTTTCGTTGTTTTCCCTTTCGGTGTACACATATTCGCTCTGAATTCGCATAATAGCAAGTCAATTTGAAGCCATATATGTACCAAACTATCCG
>SFJN01000314.1 GCA_004555055.1 Bacteroidales bacterium
TGCAAAATCTACGGGTTTGCCAGACCGTCGCCAAAGGGATAACAAATCGACTCCGGGAAATACTCCTTCCCTGAAGCCCCATATTCATAAGAAAGGCGATTAGCTGCAAAGTCCTAAAACGGCAGGGACTCAAAGAAAGTGCTTGTTTAGAGTTAAAAACCATTTATTTTCTATGTACTATGAAGAAAAAATTACTTGTAGTTTTGATTCATTAGTAGTAGGGAGCAAAAAAGTTTGCTCCCTCTACAGCTTAGAGATTCACAAAGAGTGATTGGGTAAATATCATTTGTACCGCTATTACAGTGCTTTGCACTATAATAGGATTGTTTTTTGGATGAGCGACTTTCAAGCGAGGCTATTAGTCTCGCTTGTTTTTTTACGGTACATACAGCAGCGAAAACTCCGCTTTCCTGCGTTTGAGCAACATCTTGTGCCGTTTCCCCTTGTAGTTGCAGAAAGCGATGTACTCCTGATAGATGTTGCGGTCGCCAGCCTCTAACTTCCTTATCAGCGTGCTTTTGGGTATCTTGTCGCTTCCCAAAAGCCGATATGGGCCGACATTGTAGGCAAGTGTGGCAAGCAAGAGAGAATCTTTCCCGAACTTGCGGAACATGGCACAGAACTTCCGCAAATCCTTCCGCAGCAACGCCTCGCCCTGCTTGCGTGTAATTGTCTTTGCCGAATACTTTTCGCCCGGTTGCAACTGATGACCATATGCTACATACGGATGGTGCCTTTCGGTATGCCAGCCCTCGAAGAACTTGATGCAGCGCACCGCCCGCTCAAACCGTGGCAGGCGATATATCCTTGCCGCCTCCATGCGGTCGCCCTGTGCAAGCAGAGGGCAGACCGTAAGGAGCACACAGCAGATTGCCATGAATATCCTCATCATCACGACAAGGGCTTGAAGTTACCGATGGGGACTACGGACAGAGTTTCGTCCTTCACGTTCTGGTTGTTGAAGTCAAACTCCAGCTCGTAGGCATTACCGAAATTGTCCTCCACCACCACGATGAAGTTCTGTGCCTCGCTGCATCCCGAAGTGTAATACAGGCGGAACTTTTCGTTTTCAAGCAGGTAGCGGTCGTTGGGCAGGAACGTAATACCGTTGTCCATTTTCAGCGTACCCTCACCCTCAAACTGGAAATAGCGGATGGTATAGAGCGCATTGGCATAGTTGCCCTCCTTCTTCATCTCGCAGCGGATTTCTACTGTCTGCCCCTTCGTCACCTTGTTGGGCACGGGCATCGTCTCCACCAACAGGACGGTTGCCATACTCATAAGTTTCACTCTCAGGTTCTTGATATTCTTGATGTTCATTGTCATTCTTTGTTTTGATGGTTACTGATTTTCTGTTTGGCCACAAGGTACTCGTTCAAGTCCTTGTAGCCCGAATAGAGTCCGGAATGGTCTGTCACACACTCCCCAAAATGCTTCCGCAGGACTTCCACCGTCCTGCGTCCGGCATCGTCATGGTCGAGGTGACAGACTATCTCTTGGTAGTTCTCCAAGGCAGGGATTGCCTTGTCCACATTGGCTACGGAGTTCAGCACAAGGCTGTCCTCCTCATTCCCGATGCCCAGAGTCAGCGCAGAAAGCCAATCCATAAAGCCCTCGTAGAGGTGGCAGCGACTGCTTCCCTGTCTGAATGAAGAAAAGTCCTTTGGCGGTATGCAGCCCTTGAAGAAGCGGTTGCGCAGCCGGAGCAATTCCACGCTCCTCCAAATACGAGAGCAATGCCCGATGACTTAACGGCCTTATCTCCACCTCCTCAAAGACAAGCTTCTTTTCCACGGTCTTATGAGGACGAGGTTCTATCTGCGGAAGCGGAACGATGCCCGCTTCCGTTATGAATCTTGCCTGCTCCATAAAGTCGTTGCTGTGGACAAACTCGCCTGCCAGCGTGAAGACGTCACCACCCTTACCCAGACCGAAGTCATACCAGAGTTGCTTGTCCACGTTCACACGAAACGAGGGGATGCGTTCCGTGCGGTAAGGTGCGGCATACCACCATTCATTGCCCCTTTTTCGGATAGGTTCATGCCCTAAACGTGCGAGAAAGTCCGCCAGCGGTATCTGCCTCAATGCGTCAATCTCCATGCGCTCCGTCAGTTGCCTTTGGCTTCTTCCGTCACGATTCGGAATAGCCCGAATAAATTCGGTCTCTTCTCTCACTGCTCCGTCAGTTAATGATGAACTTCACGCCCACGCCGAACTGCGTATGGAAATGTCCTGTGGAGTTGCCCCAAAGACATCGTTCCCTGAGGTTGGCGAGCAGGGCGATACGGTCGGCCACATAAAACTCCACATCGAGTGTCAGCGCACCGCCATAGATGAAGGCATCCTTATCGTGGAGCATCGCCCCGTCGTACAGCACCTTGTCGCCCCAGTTCACCGTCTCATAGCCTGCGAGAGCCGAAGCACCGGCATAGACAAAGAGCATTTTCCTTGCGTCCGACAGTACTTTCAGATAGTAGCCACCCTCCGCCGTAAACTGCGCCACGGGTATCTTCTTCTCCTTG
>SFJN01000082.1 GCA_004555055.1 Bacteroidales bacterium
CAGGGCAAAGGCAAATGTGCTAAGGGCAAAAATTCTCTATGCCAACATGAAATGGGACTGGAATTATCACCCAAATTGACGCAGAACCAAACTTTTTTTGAGATTGTTATACAGGAGATTGATGCCATGAACTACTGCAATGCAGACTGTCCACGACACCCAAAAGATACCCCCGTTCCCTGAAGGCCGGCTACAGGGAACGGGGGAAATTCTGAAAAATCAAAGCTTATGGATTACTTTGCCAGATAGGGCGAAGTGATGCCGGGGAGCGTGAAGACACCGAAGAACCAGCATACGGCGGCAATGAGCAACAGCAGGGCAAGGCTCCACAGGAGATGCTGCCACCAGGGTAGGCCACGGTCGGCAAAGGGATCCTGCTTACGCATCTTTGCACTCAGGGGGAAGTCGGCCTGTTGCGAGAGGGCATTGCCGAAACGGATGCTGATTTTGGCAGCGGCATTGACCGCCCAACCGTTGGCATTGAGGATGGGGGAGATATTGCGTTTGCGGAGTTTGAGCCATGCAATGAACATCGAAGGTCCGCTGATGAGGAGGAAGATGGCGAGGAGACAGAGCGGCATCTGCCACCATGCCAATGCCATGAACTCGCGACCGAGACTCGTCAGGAAACTGCCGATGAAGCCGATGGCCATGCCGATGGCGGCGAAAATACCGGCAAACTTGGCAATGTCGAACGTCGTGGGCGCGGCAGAAGATGCAGCAGGCTGTGCGGCAGGAGTGGCCTGCGGGCCGGCAGCGGCAGCTTCGGCAGTGGCAGCAGCGGCACTCTCGGCCTTGGCATCAATCTGTGCCGTGGCACTCTCTGTCAGCTTGCTCTCCTTGGAAGCCGCCATGGAACGCACCTTCTCTTCGATGAAAGCCGCCATCTTGCGGTAGGGCGACCACGCTGCCTGACCGATACTGATGGGGTTGTCGATGACGGAAGTCACACGGGCATCCCAGTCGTGACCCTGACGGTCGTAGAAGATACCGTTCTTGCCAATCGCAATGTTCTGGGTATCGCCCACGGTGACGGCGGCCACAATGTCCATCGTCCGGCCTCGCGTGGCATCCGTACAGTGGCAGAAGACGAGGTACATGCCACTGGCGGCAGCCTGGGCAGCCATGGCGGCAGCATCGTTCACCCGCACGCAGAAGTCGCAGGCACGCTGGTCGATATAGAGTGTTCCGGCCTGGAAGATGGCCTTCGACGTATCAGAGTAGAAATCGGAGAGCGTCACATAGTTGCACAGCAGACGATAGAAGTCGCGGGTGAGATGCAGAAGTTTGTCTACCATGGCGATGTTCTTGCTCTCTTCGTCGAGCACCACATCGGTCTCCTTGACCTCTATCTGCTGCTTGTAGTCGGCATAGTTTTTAAGGCTGGTCCCGAGGGCGGTCCAGCTCTCTTCGGTCACCGCCTTGTCGAAGGCCTGCTTCACCGTCTGCCACTGCGCTTCCCATACAGGGTTCACCACCACGTCGAGGGGAAGGGTTGTGCCCTCTGTGATGCGTGCAAGGGGGTATGCGGCAATGTCGGCGGTACGCTCGGTAAGGTTGGCGGCACTGATGCTCTCAATCATTGCGGTCTGCACGTCGAGCTTTTCGCGGCTTTCGGCAGCAAACTGTGCCAGACGTCCACGCAGGAAGAAGTCGCGTACCTTGGCATCGAGGGCGGCATAAGCCTCGGCCACAGCATCGGTCTTGTCGCCGAAGGGAGCCTCCACGGCCTGAAGCGCGGCACGTTCAGCCTTCAGGGCCTCCAGTTTTTCTGCCATCATGCGTTCCAGGCATACACTGCTGTCGGCAAGCGAAATGACATCAGCATCGGCCTTGCCCACGGCGGCAAGAATCTGCTTGGCAGCGGCCAGCAGCTGTGCGCCGTCGGCAGTGTCGGTCTTCAGCGCCGACAGTTTCACACTGTCGGTTCCCGGCACCAGCAGGTTCATGTCGACCAGCACACCGGTAAGCCATGTGGCAGTGGCCACCACCTCGCTCGAATGCACCTGTCCGTCGTCGTTCGTATCGATGTACTGAAGTGTCTTCTCGTCGAGTTCCAGTCCTTTCACCGGACAGGAGAGTATGGTCCACTTTTTTTCGTCGAGTTCTACAAGATGGGCAATGTCCGCACCGCTACTGATTTTTACTCGGGGCACACCGCCCACATAAGAATAGTTCCAATTGTAACTCATGAATGATGGGTATGATTTGGTGGATGTTTTTTCAATTAGGTCCTTCTTCACTCCTTGCGGAGGAGAAAGAGGTATTCCTGATGCGCCCTGTCGGCACAGCACCATTTGCGGGTTCGGAACATGTTTGCCATGTTGTGATGGGCATAGTCAACAGCCATCACGTCCATCAGCGTGCCGTTTTCGCTGAGCATCTGCTGTATTTCCTCGCGTGTCACCCTGCCGCCGCTGCTGTTGTAGCTGAGCAGGATGTAGCGTGCCTTCACCTGCTGCACCAGCCGTTCGATGGCCTCAATGGCCTTAAGCCGTCCGGAAGTGCCCATATGGAAGTCCTCGAACACCGATGCCGAAATGCCGTCGCGCGAATCTTCGCGTCGGCCGGCAGCACCGAAGAGGGTCGGTTGGTCGTTGAGTACTACGCTCTTCCACAGGTGATAGTATGCCGCATAGCGCACACGCGAAGAGGGCATCTTCACATTTGCCGAGCCATAGGGCGGGTCAAGGTAGGCCAGGTCCCACTCTCCATGCAGGTCGAAAACGTTGCTGCGGCACACACTTGCAGCGGGCCAGCACTCGTTGTAGCACAACCGCGGCAGACGCAGGGTGAGGTCGCGGTAACTGCGTGCCGACCACCGCTTGAGATAGCTTGAGAAATGTCCGATGGTGGAGTCCACCACGTCGAGGGCCAGTATCAGGCTGGTGAGGAGCACGCGCTCGGTCGGCACATCGATGGTGCCTGCTGCCCGCCACTCTGCGATGCACTCCCTGATGCTGTCCAGGCGCATGGTATTCTTGCGCTGGAAGGGGTATTTCCGCATCTCCTCGTCCGGTGTCCCGTCGTCGTGGGGAGCATAGTGTAAGGTGAACCACCCTTCGTGCCCCGGAAGGGCATTGAGGCGGTCGATAAGTTGCCGGTAATACGCCTCCCTGCGCGGTGCCTGCAGATAGCAGGTGGCAAACACTTCGCTCCATACGGCAATGTCGTTGCTCGTCACGGCGTAGCGCCCGCTCTGATAGAGCGCCTGGCTCACCCGGGTACTTCCGGAAAAGGCATCGAGGACTGTGTACACATCGTCCAGACTGCCCACCATCTTCATGATGTGCGGCAACATTCGCAGTTTCGAACCGGCATACTTGATACCTTCCGTCCTGGGATTCAAAACGGAGGTTCGACGACGCAAAGGGGACAATGCAGGAAGTATCATTTTGCAAAATTAGGCTTTTTCCGTTATTTTTCGGAATATTTTCAAAGTTTTTCGCTATTTTTGCCTTGTTTTGGCGATGTCATACACGAAAGGTCCATTGTTTCAGCACGTTGAAAAACACCCTGTTACCATTTCGGTCCCCACAATTCCCACTCCTCTGCCACGGAACAAACCCGTCGCCTGCCCCCGACAAAAACGCAAGATCCGCTCCCCTCTATTCCGAGCAATAAACACCATGAGAATCCTTTCCACTTTCCTTTTCCTCTGCTGCACCCTCAGCCTTTCGGCACAGCGCATTGAGCAGACCTTCACGCAGGGATGGACTTTCCATCGCGGTGATGCCGCCGGAGCCGAAGCTGCCGATTACGATGATTCGCAATGGCAACGCGTGAGCATCCCTCATGACTGGGCCATCTTCGGCCCCTTCAGCCGCGACAATGACCTGCAGGTGGTGGCCGTCACCCAGAACGGTGAGACCGAAGCCACCGAACATACCGGCCGAACCGGCGGACTGCCCTACGTGGGAGTGGGATGGTACCGCCGCGATTTCACCGTCGACGCCGCCACCCCGGGCTCCACACGCCGCACCATCCTCGTCTTCGACGGTGCCATGAGCCAGGCCCATGTCTTCGTCAACGGCAGGGAGGTGATATTCTGGCCCTATGGTTACAACTCCTTCTACTGCGATGTCAGCGATGCTCTCCGCACCGATTCGCCGCACAACACGCTGGCCGTAAGGCTGGAAAACGTGGAGCAGTCGTCGCGATGGTACTGCGGTGCCGGACTCTACCGCAATGTGCACCTGCTGCAGACCGAGGCCGTCCACGTGCCGGTTTGGGGCACACAGCTCACCACCCCACAGGTGAGCGAAGAGCGGGCAAGCATCCACCTCAAGACAACGGTAGAGGGATGCCGCCCGGACGAACAGCTGACCCTCTATACGGAAATCATTGACGACGAAGGACGGGTGGTATGCCAAAAGGAATTCAAGGGATATGCCGCACACGGACTGCCCCTGGAGCAGCATTTCACTGTTGAGAAACCTCATCTATGGAGTCCTGAATCCCCTGCACTCTACCGTGCCGTCACACGCATCTATGCTGCCGGACGCCTGCAGGACACCTACACCACCCGCTTCGGCATACGCAGCCTGCAGTTTGTGGCCGACCAGGGATTCATGCTCAACGGAAAAGTGCGTAAGTTCCAGGGTGTCTGCAACCACCACGACCTCTGCGCCACCAGTTGGAAATGCTGAAGGACATGGGATGCGACGCCATACGCACCAGCCACAACATGCCAGCTCCCGAACTCGTGGAACTCTGCGACGAGATGGGATTCATGATGATGCTCGAGCCCTTCGACGAATGGGAAAAGGCAAAATGCGAGGGCGGATACCACCGCTACTTCTACGAACCGAGCTGCTATCCCGCCATCTCTCCCGCACATCCCGACGAAGTGCGCAGCACCACAGCCGAATACATGACGTGGGCGGAGGCGGATATGGTGAACATGCTCCGTCACTACCGCAATAATCCCAGCGTCGTGATGTGGAGCGTCGGCAACGAAGTGCCCACACAGGGCAGCGACGAGGGTTACAAGGTGGCTACCTGGCTCAGGGACATCTGCCACCGCGAAGACCCCACACGACCTGTAACCAGCGGTATGGACCAGATTGACAATGCCCTTGACAAGGGTTTTGCCGCCGTACTCGACATCCCGGGCTTCAACTACCGCGCACACCGCTATGAGGAGGGCTACAGCCGCCTGCCGCAGGGACTCGTGCTCGGCAGCGAGACAGCAAGCACTGTCAGCAGCCGCGGCGTGTACAAGTTCCCCGCCACCAAACGTGCAGGAGCAATGTATCCCGACCACCAGTCCTCGTCGTACGACCTCGAGAGCTGCTGGTGGAGCAACATCCCCGATGTCGACTTCGCCAATGCCGACGACCATCCCTGGTGCATCGGACAGTTCGTATGGACCGGCTTCGACTATCTTGGAGAGCCATCGCCCTACGACACCGACGCCTGGCCGAGCCACTCGAGCCTCTTCGGCATCATCGACCTGGCTTCCATACCCAAAGACCGCTATTATCTCTACCGCTCGCAATGGAACCGTAAGGACCATACCCTGCATGTGCTCCCCCATTGGACATGGCCGGGACGCGAAGGTGAAGTGACTCCCGTATTCGTCTATACCGATGCACCACAGGCCGAACTCTTTGTCAATGGCCGCAGCCAGGGCATACAACGCAAAAAGTCGCGCGAGGAAGCCGCCGACGTCACCGAACGCTACCGCCTGATGTGGAACGAGGTGAAATACGAGCCGGGCGAAATCTGCGTCAAGGCCTATTACCCCGATGATACCCTCCAGCAGACGGTACGCACGGCAGGAAAGCCTCATCACCTCGAAGTACTCGGACAGGATGGTCACGGGCTGGAACCCGACGGCAACGACCTTTACTATCTGCGCATACGCGTGGTGGACAAGGACGGCAATCTCTGCCCCGATGCCAATCCGCTCGTTCACTTCAACGTCAAGGGAAACGGTTCGTTCCGTGCCGCTGCCAACGGTGATGCCACAAACCTCGAACTCTTCCACCTGCCCCAGCATCATGCCTTCAACGGTGAACTGACCGCCATCGTACAGGCAGGAACCCTGAAGACGGGCAAGAATGCCACAACCGTCACCCTCACTGCCAGCGCCAAAGGACTGGCAAGCGGCTCGGCCACCATTGCCGTGGGAGGATACAAGGCTCCCGGGTTCGTAAAAGGTGCCGACATCGGATGGGCCACGGAATATGAAAGCGAGGGAAAAAACGTGAAGGATGCCAATGGCAACGACCGCGAAATGACCGCCCTTATGAAGGACTACGGTTGCCAGGCCGTACGTTGCCGCGTATGGATTGCCCCCGAAGCCAAAGGACACGGCAAATGGTGCAACCGCGAAGACGTGCTCGAAAAGTGCCTCCGTGCCAAACGCCTCGGCATGGATGTCATGATAAACTTCCACTACAGCGACTGGTGGGTGGACCCTGCAAAACAGCCTATTCCCCTAAGCTGGAAGGGACACTCCCTGGAACAGATCAAGGAGGATGTCCGCCAGCATACCACCGAAGTGCTGCAATACCTCAAACAGCACGGCATCACACCGCGATGGGTGCAGGTAGGCAACGAAACCACCTACGGCATGCTCTGGAGCGTGGAGGAAGACCCTGCCACAGGATGGCCCGTACCCGCTGCCGACGGACGCAACACGATTACCGATGCCGTTGCACGCATTGACCGCCCGGGACGCCTTACCGCACACTACCTTTCAGACGAGGTACGCCGAAAGGTGGCTGAAAACGAGGCACTGCCCTCACCGAAAAACCTCACACCCGGCGCACGGGCTTACGCCGAAATCTTCCGTACCGGGTACGAGGCGGTGAAAAGCGTATGCCCGAAAGCAAAGGTCATCGTACACCTTGACGACGGTTTCGACCGCGAACTCTACGACTGGAACCTTGGCATACTAAAGGCCGGCGGGGCAAAATGGGACATCATCGGCATGTCGCTCTATACCTACTGGGCCATCAACGAGGGAAAGCGTCACGATGCCGATGCCATCGTCGACGAATGCATGGCCAACATCGTACACCTCAACGAGAAGTTCGGCACACCGTCCATGCTTGTGGAGGTGGGAATGGACGCCTTGAACCCCGACGAAGGGGCTCGCCTGCTGAAACGCATCCTCCGCAATGCCCAACTGCTGGAGGACTCCGATGGAAATCCCCTTTGTCTGGGAGCCTTCTATTGGGAGCCTGCATGCCGCCCTTCGCAATACCGTCTGGGAGCCTTCGACGAAACTGGACGCCCCACAGCCATCATGAGCACCTTCCGCGACAACTGACTCCCCCACCCCATTCCACCGACACGGGGAGACGCCAGCCCCTGAACACCAATCCTTTTAACGGTGGAATTTTATATAAAAAGACTTCACCATGACACGCTTTCTCCTCTTCATACTGCTCTCCACCACATCATCCATGATGGCATCGGCACAGCGCTTCTGGCGCGGTGCGGACATCTCATGGAGCACCGAAATGGCTGCCGACGGCAAACTGTTTTACAATGCCTCGGGCGAGGCTACCGAAATCAATACCCTGATGCACGATTGCGGCATGAACGCCATCCGCCTCCGCGTATGGGCAGAGCCTACCCTCGGAGGTTGGTGCGGCACGCAGGATGTGGTCGACAAAGCCTTGGCGGCAAAAACGGCAGGAATGGAAGTCTTGATTGACTTCCACTACTCCGACTTCTTTGCCGACCCCGGAAGACAGGCCATTCCTGCAGCATGGAAAACTACCGACATCGCCGCACTTGCCGACCATGTGGCCGCACACACCACAGAAGTACTGCAGGCTCTGAAAAACGCCGGGGTGACCCCGCGATGGGTGCAAATCGGCAACGAGACCCGCAACGGTATGCTCTACTCGATATACGATGAGACGTCGCACACCTGGAGCACGGCATCCGGACTTGCCACCGGTTCGACAGACACGAAGTACGGTGGCGGATGGGACAACTATGTAAAACTGTCGAACGCCGGATATGAGGCTGCAAAGGCCATATTTCCGGATGTAATCTGCATGACCCATCTCGACACCCGGGGGAGCGACACCGACCTTTCATGGTGGTTCGAGGCTTTCAAGAACAAGGGTGGCAAGGTGGACATGATCGGACTCAGCCATTATCCCATGTCGTGGAATGCCGCCGGAGAGACCTCGGCCACAACCACCGGTAAACAGCGTAACACCGCACTGCTCGACCTGGCCACAAAACTCCACGAGGCATACAGCCTGCCGCTGATGGTGGTGGAGACCGGCGTATACTGCGAATATACCACCGGAGGCAAAGCTGTCATGGAAGACCTCTTCGACCAATGCCGCAAGAGCGAAGCCGTAAAAGGCATCTTCTACTGGGAGCCGGAACAATACAATTGGTGGAAACCGGCCATATACAGCACTATCGGCTGGACCAACTACAACATGTGTGCCTTCCTCCACAATGGCAGTCCCTCGCCCATCCTTGACGCTTTCCAACCTACTCCTGAAGAAATCGAAGCCGATGGCATTGCAAAACTCACCACTAACCCCGCTGATGACAACCGTTCGCCTCAATACACCCTAAGCGGACGACGGGCAAAGGCCGGACAGCACGGCATCGTCATCGACAGAAACGGCAAAACACTGCAATGACGTCCGGCAGAGAACTGCCACCTTCTTCCTACCTTACCCTTGTCCCAACCCCTACCCTCTCTGAATGACAGAAACCATCAACACCATTCTTGCATCGTCCGAAGTTCCTGCCACCACGGCCTTCCTCCTCGGACTCCTCACCTGCATATCGCCCTGTCCGCTGTGCAGCAATGTCACCGCCATCGGCTTCATCAGCCGCGACATCACCTCGCGCCGCCGTGTACTGTGGCAAGGCATCGTATTTGTACTCGGACGTACTGCAGCCTATGCCCTTCTCGGTGCTGTCCTCATTATCCTCATCCGTAGTGGCCGCGATCTGCTGCAACTGCAGGACGTAATGGGCAGATGGGGCGAACGCCTGCTGGCACCCGCACTCATTGTCATCGGACTCGTTATGCTCTTCAGCAACCGTCTGCATCATCACCATCACGACTGTGAGCTGCAGGCCAAGCGGCACCATCGGACGGGAATGCTTGGGGCGTTCCTCCTCGGAGCCTTCTTCGCACTGTCCTTCTGTCCGGTCAGCGCGCTCATTTATTTTGGAGTCCTTATTCCCATGTCGGCGCAGGCAAACGGCGGATATCTCCTCCCTATCGTATTCTCGTTCGCCACCTCCATCCCCGTACTGGCAGTGGCATGGACCGTTGCATACAGCATGCACAACCTGGGGAAATTCGTGGGAAAACTACAGAGCTTCCAGCACTGGTTCAACATTGTCATCGCCTTGCTCTTCATCGCAGTCGGCATCTATCACATCTTTGAATAAATATCCAAGGGAAAGCTAACGGAACCTTCTCCAAAAAACAGAATATACATGAAACTCGACGGACGCAGAAAAAGCAACAACATCGAAGACCGCCGCGGACAACGCACAGGCGGCATGGGCAACATCTTCGGCTCGGGCGGCGGCTCGGGAAGTGGAATCGTCGGACTTGTCCTGCAGATGCTCCTCAGCAAAGGAGGCATGAAGGGCAGACTCCTCGGACTTGTAGCCGTTGGAGCCCTTATATACTTCGGCCTTCAGGGCGGCGGCGGAAACGTGCTCGGTAGCCTGCTTGGAGACAGTGCCCTAACGGGCGATGGAACCCCGCAGCAATCGGCGTACGCGGAAAGCCCTGAAGAAAAGGAACTCTACGATTTCTCTGCCAAAATCCTCGCTGGTACGGAAGACGTATGGAACGCAGAATTCCAAAAGCTCGGCAAGACCTATCGCGCACCGAAACTCGTCATCTTCAACGATGCCGTGACATCGGGGTGCGGAGGCGCAACCTCAAGCACCGGACCATTCTACTGTTCTGCCGACCAGACCGTATACCTCGACCTATCCTTCTTCCTCAACATGCGCAAACAACTGGGTGCCGACGGCGATTTTGCCTATGCCTACGTCATTGCACACGAGGTGGGACACCACGTACAGTACCTGCTTGGTACCCTCGATCAGGCACACGAGGTCATGGCACAATACGGCAACGACAGCAAGCAGGCCAATCAGGTGAGCGTGCGTCTGGAACTCCAGGCCGACTTCTATGCCGGACTTTGGGCCTACCACGACAACCGCATGTTCGGCTCCCTTGAGGACGGAGACATCGAAGAGGCGCTTGACGCCGCACAGAAAATCGGTGACGACTACCTGCAGAAAAAGGCACGCGGATATGCCGTGCCCGACTCCTTCAACCATGGTACATCCGAGCAACGTTCGCGATGGCTGAAGAAGGGACTCCGCACCGGCGACATCCAACAGGGCGACACCTTCACGCCGGCTTACCAGACTCTGTAACAGACCACGGGAAAACATCGGAATACAAAACAGACATGAAATAAGAGAGGTTGCGTCCGCAACCTCTCTTATTTCTATTTTATTCAACAGACAGCTGACAAGCAGGTATAATCATGCCTTCCAGGCGACTCCGACCCTATTTGCCATACTTCCGCGAAAGCCAGCGACGGACGGGTTCATCGTAGCAGAGCAGGCAGAGGGTGCCGAGGATGAGGGCGATGAAGAAAAGGGCGATGGGAGTGGCCCAGGGCGAAGCGCCGAAAGGCTGTTTGCCGACCATCAGCCAATGGATGTAGAGATAGATGAGGGGATAGTGGACAGCATAGAGGGGATAGGACAGACGTCCGAGGAAGGCAACCAGTGAGCGGTAACGACCGGCAATCACCCCACGGGCTCCGAACCACACAACGGCAGGAAAGGCCAGACAGACCACAAGGCACTGATATAGGGGATTGAGAACGGCTATGCCGGTGAGGGTCGAAAGACTGGGCACTGCCAGCAGGGCAATGATGGCCACGGCGCACAAGGTGAAGGTGGGAAAAGCAGTGGGGGCCGGACGGTGCTCACGGAAAAGGCGTGCAAGGAGCAATCCGGCAGGATAGGCAAAGCACAGACGCAACGCACCACCGAAAAGATTGTAGGGCTCGGTGGACCATCCGTAAGCGATGCTGTTGTATTCGCTCAAAGATGCATTGACGAACAAAAGAATTGCCATGATACCTACCCACCATTTCAAAGCCTTGAGCGACAGGCGGCGTAACAGCAGAACATAGGCAAGGCTACCTAAATACTCGAAAAAAAGCGACCAGTGCGGACCGTTGAGGGGAAAAGCCTCGTAATTGCCACGGATGTCGAGAGCCTTGGGCGAGGGGATAAGAAAGAGGGCAAAGGCTGCGGCAGTGAAGACCTGCAACCAAGGAACCGACGTTCCTTTCCATAGCGTGCAGCCCTGAAGCACATAGCACACCAGCCCGACGGCCACACCCATCACCACCATAGGATGAAGACGGATGAGACGACGGCGGATGAAGCCTCCAGTGGTCAAAGAGCCTGTCTTCAGACGCTCGTCATAAGCATAGCCCATAACAAAACCAGAAAGGACAAAAAAGAAGTCGACGGCAAGGAAACCATGGTAGAACTGCTGCTCCGTAGCACCGTTGGCAAAGGCAATGGCCTCGAAAAGATGATACACCAACACACTGACGGCAGCGACACCTCGCAGGCCGTCGAGAATTTCGTAACGTGCTTTCATGGAAAGATTCTTGATTTGTTGTAATTAAAATATGACCATTCCATCTGGAAATGACCGATGATGAACATTTTTCTGACTTGTAAGCCCCGAAAAAGGCATTTGGCGCAAATTTACGTTTTATTGTCATAAGGAGAAGACATTTTAGAAGGTAATTTTTCGCCTAACCGAGTTTTCTCCCGTTTTTTCTTGCATTTCAGCACATTGGACAGCTACCTTTGCAGTGTACAGACGGACAAACCCGCAAGAAACTATCGGAAGGTGGGTTCTATAAATTACCACCTTTATATATCATTACCTATAAAAAATGCAGGCTACGTTTTGACCATTCCGGAACCTCACTACGCTTTTCCCTGTACATCCGGCACCAAGCCCCACAGCCCGACGTTGCACCATCGTGCATGCCGGCAAAGTGCATGGAGGGAACCCCGTCAAAACTAATTTATAGAGCCTGTTACAGAAAAAAAATGAAAAAAACTATTGCACTTGCCGCCATCGCATGCGCTGCCATGCAGATGCAGGCCCAAGACATCACAAAAGGCATGCGCTTCGGCGCTGAATTCGGCATCGGAACACAGGTTGAACTCAACGTCCGTGGAGAATACGCCTTCAACAAGTATCTCTCCTGGGATGTGCTCACCGCCAAGTACGCCCACGAACTCGACGATCCCAACGCCAACAAGATTGGCATCAAGACCGGTCTGCGCGGATACAGCCCCGTGCTCTTCAGCAACGTCCGCGCCCTGATGGCCATCGACCTCGGCTACACGGGCTCCACATGGGAAGAGAGTGACTGGAACAGCGCCTTCGGCATGGACCTCACCGTAGGTCTCAATGTCTACAAAGGCTTGTACTTCGGCTATGGCTTCAGCTTCGACCGCTACAAACACGGTAAAGACAAGGACCACACCTTCCGCATCGGCTACCTCTTCTAATCTTCTAAAACGGGAACCGTCTCTGGACGTACAGACCCTAAACGAAGGTAGCAATACCAAATGAAGGCTGGCATACAGCCCGACACCACCGTAGACGGCGGTGCAACGGAGTTCTTGCTCCGTTGCACTGCCGTCGACGTTTTCTTCCCATCTACGCGAAACAAAATGCCAGGAATAGGGCTGCAGGCGCATGAAATAATGCCGGAACCCCGAACGTCGTCTGAGAAAAATCATTATTTTTGCACACAATTCTGCAAAAGAAATCTAATACCACACCAAACACAACGACAAACATGAAGGAAAAGACCATGTACCTGCGCATCCGCAACCTCTGCGGTCTGCTCGGAATCATACTGCCCTGGCTGGCACTCTTCTCGGCGGGTATCGCCCACCCCCACCCCAATGCCGAATGGTGGTGGAGCATTTCCGCCACCTATTACCAGTCGCCCGCCCTCGTCGGTGTCCTCACTCCTGCATCGATTGTGCTGATAAGCTACATCGGCTACGACCGTCTCGACAACTGGATTACCAGCCTCAGCGGCTTGTTCGGCCTCGGCATCGTCCTCTTTCCCTGCCATGTCAGCTGGATTGCCGACGGCTCTCCGGTGGGTTTCTTCCAGATTCCCATAGGCATCTCCAACATCATCCACACCTGCTGCGCCGCCATCTTCTTCATGCTGCTGGCCTATAACAGCTACTTCCTCTTCACCAAGACCGGCAACGGACCCATGACTCCACAGAAACGGCGGAGGAATCTGGTATACCGCATCTGCGGCATCGGCATGTGGAGCTTCGAAGCCCTCTTCGCCGTCATCGCCCTTACCGATGCCCCGGGCTACTGGACAATGATAGTGGAAATCGTGCTGCTCCACCTCTTCGGCATATCATGGCTGGTGAAAGGCGAGGCCATACCCTGTCTGAACGACGCGGAAACACCGACAACCAAGAAGAAAACGCATAAAAAGACACCATGAAAAAACTGCTTAACGAACTGTACGACTACCTCGGCATCACCATCGGCACCATGCTCTACTCGCTGGGAGTGACAGCATTTATGCTGCCCTACGGTCTGACCACAGGTGGAGTGGCCGGTATTTCCAGCATCGTATACTATGCCACAGGGTTTGAAGTCCAGAACATGTTCCTCATCATCAACGCCATACTGCTGCTGGTGGCAGTGCCGCTACTGGGACTGCGATTCTGCATCAAAACCATCTTTGGCGTGACCTCCATGACCTTCATGCTCTGGCTCTTCCAGCGCATACTTGAAATCCCCGACCCGCAACATCCCGGCATGATGATGCTCCCGCATTTCATCAACGACCAGTCGTTCATGGCCGCCGTCCTCGGAGCCGTCTTCTGCGGCACTGGCCTGGCATTCTGCTTCGAATGTAACGGCTCGTCGGGAGGTACGGACATCATCGCTGCCATTGTCAACAAGTACCGCCCCATGTCGCTCGGGTCGGTCATCATGGCATGCGACATCGTCATCATCTCATCGTGCTACTTCATCTTCCACGATTGGGCACGCGTCATCTTCGGATTCGTCATCCTCATCATCTGCAGTTTCACCCTTGATGCATGCATCCGTAGCCGACACCAGTCGGTGCAGTTCATGATCTTCTCCCGAAACTATCGGAAAATCTCCGATGCCATCACCCAGATGGGACACGGAGCCACCATACTCGAGGGCGAGGGATGGTACACAAAATCGGAGAGAAAAGTCATCTTCACCATCGTACGCCGACGCGAACAGAACGACATCTTCCGTATCGTCAAGCAGATTGACCCCTATTCCCTCGTTTCCATGACAGAGGCCAAAGGTGTTTACGGGAACGCTTTCGACACCATCAAGCAGTCGACCGGAAGACGCAAACTACACACACTGGTGTGCTGCTCGAACAACACCACAAAAATTGCCTCGGCAAGCCAGACCATGGGCGAAGAATACGACATCCGCTCACTGCTCGACGTGGGATGCGATACCCGACAGGCGTTCAACGCACCCGTACTGGAACTGCACGGAAAGGAACGTGTGGCATTCGTCAAGCGCTATTTCGGTTTCGATGCCTTCTACATCGACCGGGACGGAAAGGTATGGCTTGCCGAAGGAGACTTCAACGACAAGGAATACATACACCACACCTTCGACACGCTCGAAGAAATGAAAACCTACTTCACCAAAAATTCCGGACTGAAACTGGGATAGCATTTCGTCGGAATTTCCGGTATGCTGTGCAAAATTTCGGGAAACGCTTTCCATTCTACCGTTTTCTCTCTTATCTTGTCTGATAAAATTCGTACTTTTGCAGGTATGAAAACTTTACCAGACAAGATATTTTTTTGGCTTTCGCGGGGAGCACTCCTTCTCGGAAGCACTGCCTTTTCCGCCTGCGAACTCATAGACTACCATCCCTACGATACGCGGGTGGATGGGAAAAGCCACATTAACGCACAGAACATCGAACGCATCGAGGCCGCCACTGCCGGAAAGAAGGCCATACGCTTTGTACTCATCAGCGACACGCAGCGGTGGTACGACGAGACAAAAGCTGCCGTAAAAAGCATCAATGCCCGCGACGACATCGACTTCGTCCTCCACTGCGGCGACCTGACAGACTTCGGGGTGACGCGCGAATTCGAGGTCCAGCGCGACATCCTCGAGGGACTCCGCATACCCTATGTCGCACTGCTCGGAAACCACGACTGCCTCGGCACGGGCGCCGACGTCTACCGCCATATGTTCGGGAATCCCGACTTCACATTCAATGCCGGAGACGTACACTTCCTGTGCATCAACTCCAATGCCTTCGAGTACGACTACTCCGTCGACATCCCGAACTTCAGCTTCATTCGCAACGACATCGAAACCTGGCGTTCTGCATGTGCGGGCACGGGCACCACACGCAAGTGAACGAATGGTTCGACGATGGCGTGCTCTACTACGAATGCGCGGCGGCAAAGCACCGCGAATACATCATTTTCACACTTGACGAGGAAGGAGGCTATAGCTATGAAACTGTCGATTACTGAACGGCTGATGACCGTCCTTGCCACGGCACTCATGGCCACGACCGCACATGCCACGCCAAAGGCCGCCGACACACTCGCACCGGTCCGCACTACACCGGTGCAACCTGTCACGGTGGTGGTGCACGACACCGTGTGCCGTTACATCGCCGTTCCCGTCCCGGCACTCAAAAGCACCACAGACGAAAGCACAAAATACTACACAAAATACGAAAAGATACGCGCCCAACGAATCGAGCGCTGGACGAAACTCATCCCCAACCAGTTCACACTGCAATATGCCGGAAGCATCGGCATGCTGAGCGCAGGACCGGGATGGCACTACGGGAAAAAGGAACATTGGGAAGTGGCTTTCAACACACTCTCAGGCGATGACTTCTGGCGGAACCTCCCGGACAAATACCCTCACAACTACTACTGGTTCTCCACAAAAATCCGCACACTCATCTTCCTCGGGCAACGCATACGCCTTGACATCCCAAGTCAATACCGTCGCTATCACTCGTCTATAACCGCATACTACGAACTCACCACATGCGACTTCTACGCCCTCTCAAAGTATTCGAACCGTGAATATCCGTGGAGCAAAGTGATTTCACTGGCTCTTGGTATCCGATGGGAAATGTAAAACCGCCCAAAGGCATGCCCTGCCACTATGGCGGGGCTTTTTACATCTGCGGCCTCCCAGTGGACGAACGGATGTCACGTCGTTCCAACCGACAGATTTCAGACATCGGACGGAGCGTATGGAAGGGCGACGAAGCGGAAACGCAGAAGACTGCCGAAAATTGCGCACTCTCCCGAAAAAGGGTTGGAAATGGGGTATAAACACAGGAACAGGAATGGCAAAAACCTTCAAAAATTTTGACAAAGAACGGCATCGCTTCCAGAGCAGAAAAAGGGGCAAAATTCAATGTTTTGCCATCTGCGTATTACATTATTTCCATCCTTTTAAACCGGGAACAGGGCAACCTCCCGGCATTTTTGCCTGAAATCAGTCCCAAAATGGGGCAGGAAGCATGAAAAAACCGCGTTTTCGATGCAAAAACATCGGACTTCTCGAGGCAAAAGTACGGCACTTTCATACCGAAAGTACGGATGTTTCCCTCAAAGAAGTCCGATGTTTTTGATTTTTCGGCCGCAAATGGCGCTTTTTCCGGCAGAAAACCCCGTAAAAGTCCTGTTGGTCTGATTTTGCGATATTTCGGAGCAAGCCCGGTCGTGGTGGCTTCCGATGGCCTTCTCGAGGCATTAGCGACGCCTTCTGCCCACCCCAAAGCATCCCAACGGTACACCGCGGAAAATATTGCACACTGCAACGCTCCGGCGCACTTTGCCCCACAATTACCGATGCTGAAAGACAGCTCAAACAGGAATGGCAAAGCAGCAATTTATGGGTTTTCTGTCTAAGTTCTGACGGCGTTATGCAGGATGTCAGACCCTGAAGGTCAACACCTCGTCGGTACGCTGGTTGCGCATGGCGGCAATTTCCCCGTCCACAAGCCCCAAGTCGTAAAGGTCGTAGCCGTCGGCGGCATATGGGGCATCGGTGGCTAAACAGAGGGTTGTGGCATCGATGGCCGTGATGCGGTCGCCGGGGAACAGGGTCTGGAGTTTCTCCAGGGCTGCTGCACGGTGGCGTTCAAGGGTTGCGGAGTCGGTGTCGAGGCGGAACTTCCGGAAGACAAGCAGGTCGTCGGACATACAATTTCGATTATGGGTATGTGGATGGCGGGTTGTGTATTTTGTATTTGCATTCTGCCCTATGCAGGGTGAGCAGACACTGCGCTGCAAAGGTACGCGAAAAGTTTGTGGCCTGCAAGTCCACGGGTGTTCGCCAACGGTTCCGCAAGACATAAAATGACGGGCATTTCATTTTTTCGCCCCATTTTTTGCGGGTATGGCGGACAATGGCTAAATTTGCACGTGTGGAAATCCCTGCCTGCCGACCCCGTTCTGCGGCACGACGCGACAGGCAAAGGCTTCCCCCTCCTGTACTTGAAATCCAAACCCAAAGATATGAAAACGATACGTCTTGAGGTGGCCAAAGCCACATCATTCCTCCC
>SFJN01000083.1 GCA_004555055.1 Bacteroidales bacterium
TGTGCGAGAGGTGGAAAAGCGGCCAAGCGATGGAGCAGCGAGAGGAGAAGCCAAACTTGTTTGGATTATCCCGAGTCGCGACAGAGTAAGGCGAAGCCAGGCAGACACCTTTTGAATAAAATGTAATTTACTAATTTATAGAACACCCCTAAAATCTCAAGCCGATAGCCGAACTGGATGTATGCTGTGAGGAGGAGGTCCATCCCCTCCCGACAGCCGTCGGCAGGCTCTACCCTTGTAGTATCTTTTCGATGAAATACGGGGCCTGACGGAGCCAGTAAGGCCAGTCGTGCCCGACATCGAATCCCCAATAGTCGAACCATGCCGGCACGCCCTTCTCCTTGAGGATGCGGTCCATGATGCGGGTGCTCCAGAGGAGCTGGTCCTCCCAGGCTCCCTGTCCCACGCAGAAGATGATTCTGCGCTGGCGGTAGGTCTGCATCCAGGGATGGTCGGAGGGCATGTTCGGCAGGAAGTCCTGGGGCGAGTTGGCATAGACCAGGTCGTCCGTGTAGTCGTCGAAACCATATGAGGCATGGTAGAGTCCGCTCAGTGCCAGCATGCCGTTGAAGAGGTCGGGACGGCGGAAGAAGAAGTTGGCCGCATGGAATCCGCCCATGGAGCATCCGATGGTGAAGAACATCTGGCTGTCGTTGCAGCGGACATTCGGCAGCAGTTCGTCGACGACGTAGTGGAACCACCGTTCCTGCTGCTCGATGCGCCAGCGTTTGTCGCCGCCCTTGTTCGACCACGTTTCCGGGTCTATGCTGTCGACGCAGATGATGCGGATGCGTCCGCTCTCGATGAAGGGTGCGAGTGCCCCAATCATCCCATAGCTTTCCCAATCGAAGAATCGTCCGTCCTGGCATGCAAAGGCGAGGAAAGCCTGTCCGTCGTGGCCATAGACCTTATATTCCATGTCGCGGCAGAGGTTTTGGCTCCACCATTTGTGGTATTCTATATGCATTGTATCTTCGGGCTGTGGGTCAGATTCTGTGGCAGGCGTCGGTGAGGAAAGCGTCGCGCTCCTCCTCTGTCCGGAAGCGGGCGATGTAGGCCTGCTCACCTATGGCTCCGGCAAGAGCCTTGTCGATGTGCGGCGTCATCATCATGGCATAGCCGTATTTGTCAATCAGAGCCTGGTGGTCGTAGGCATAGCGTACGCTGTCGCGCCGTCCGACGTAGGTGCAGAAGTAGTCGTCGTGGGGGTCGGGTGTGGTGCGCCGGTCGAAGGCCACCATGTCGGCCCAAATCTTGAAGGTGGAGATGTTGTGGGCATAGTTGATGATGTCCGGGGTATATCCGCCGCCGGGACGCATGTTCACCTCCAGTGCCACGAAGTCGCCCACCTCGCCCAGTCCGCGGTGGGGCTTGTCGAGACGGAAGAACTCCAGATGGATGAAGCGCGACTTCACACCGAAGGCCTCCACGGTGCGGCGGCCCCAGAAGCGCAGATTCTCCGACATGTGGCGTTCAACATAATAGGTGCAGTCGAGGTTCTGGTTCACGATGTCGGCAATGCTCGGTGGGAAGACGCACATCGACTCTGCCAGCGGTTCGCCCTTGGAGTTGATGATGGCATCGTAGGTGCAGATGTTGCCGGTGACAAACTCCTCGATGACGTAGTTGGCGAAATCGGGGGTGTTTTGGAAGAAGTCCTCAATCTGTGTCTCGTCCTCCAGTTTATGGGCTCCTCCGGCGCCGACGCCCACATCGGGCTTGGCAAAGAGCGGGTATCCGGCATCTTTCGAGAAGCGTTTGACAGCCTCCATCCCTTCCGAAGCCTTGATCTGACGGGCAGTGCGGATGCCGCCCTTGGCGTAGTAACGCTTCATCTCCGATTTCTCCTTGAAGGCGTCGATGCCGTCGAGCTTCACTCCGGTCTGCACATTGAAGTCGGTGCGCAGGCGTGCATCGCTCTCAAGCCAGCATTCGTTGTTCGACTCTATCCAGTCGATGCGTCCGTATTTCCATGCAAAATAGCCCACGGCGCGGTACATCTGGTCGTAGTCGCCGAGGTTGCTGACGGTATAATACTCGGTCAGCGAATTCTTCAATTCTGCAGACAGTGACTCATAGGGTGCATCACCGATGCCCAGAACCCTGATTCCGTTCTTCTGCAATTCATCGCAAAACTGCCAGTACTTCTCCGGGAAGTTTGGCGAAACAAAGATAAAGTTTACCATAACGAACCAATAATTTTGTGTGTTAAGCCTATTGTGTGAAGTATAGATAGAGGTAGGGGCAATGAATTCCCCACCATATGATTATCGGTCTGACGTTTTGACATCTATTGTGTTTTCCTCCCAAATTACAGTTGGCATCAGTTACGTAGTCCGCAACGTCCCCTCTTTAATCATCACTTAACCTCCAATTTAGAACCGGAAACAACTCCAAAATCTGTCAAAGCGAATTGTCGAACCCGCCTTGAGGTGCTTTTGTCTCGGAATGGTTTTGCAAAAATAGGAAGAAAAGTTAATTTTGCAAAGATTTTTTAACGAATACCTCAAAGAAACGGTAAAAACGATGATATATTTCCTTACCAGCAGTCCCAGTGTAAGCGTGGACGGTCCTATCAATCCTGCCAACGGTTTCCTCGACCGCCTTCGCGAGGCATTGGGCAACAATCCTCTTCATGCCCTGTTTGTCACCACCTATCCCGACGATGCTCCCTGGAGTGAACATTGTTCAGGTTGCATGCGCAAGGCGTTCGAGGATGTGGGTTTCAAGTTTGCCTCATACGTCCTGCTCGACCGCCGTACGGCCCCCGATGTGAAGAAACTGATGAAGCAATGCGACTTCCTCATCCTCGGTGGCGGACACCTGCCTACACAGAACACATTTCTGCACGAACTGGAGATGCCGAAACTGATCAAGAAGTTCAAAGGTGTCGTTCTCGGCATTTCGGCCGGTAGCATGAACAGTGCCCGGATGGCCTATGCCCTGCCGGAAGAGCCCGGGGAACCGCACGACAAGAATTTTGCGCGGCTGAGACCTGGACTGGGGCTTACAGAATGGAGGATTCTGCCTCATTTTTACATGTACAGGGACCTGACGGTGGATGGATTGAGGATGTATGACGACATCACCATTCCCGACAGCTGGAAATACGGAATCCCCTTCTTGTACTTCCCGGACGGCACTTACCTCGTGGGACAGGACGGCAAGGAGAGTGTCTATGGTGAGTACCTGGTATTCCAGGACGGCACGTTCTGCCGGGTAGCGGAGAACGGCCAGAAGACACTGCTGGATTAGCCCCTGTTCGCTCTGTACGTATCCTTGTTCAAAATAATTACAGCACCACTCCAAGGCCGATTGGTCATGGGATGGTGCTGTAGTTCTTTTTGGCAGGAACATTGCCGGCTGGGGACAAGGCCCTGTGATTACGGCAAGAGGTGGTAGAAGAATGCGCGTGAGCCGTCGGGACGGGTGCAGGGCATGGTGTATTTCCGCAGCAGTTCGGCGGCAACGGTGTAGGAGTCGCCTTCGGGCTGCGGCGAGTAGAATCTCCGTTGGGCGGCCTTTCCGGTTTCGCCTTTCACGTTGGCACCGACGGGAAGTCCGGTTTCGTGTGCCCAGTTCCATTCCGTGGCGAACCATCCCCCCTGCGGAGCGTTCATGCCATGGTCGAACCAGTATTTCCAGCGTGGATAGTAGAAGTCGCGGAGCATGCCTTCCCATTCGCGGTACGAATAGTCGCGCAGTCCGCCATGTTCGCAGGGACCTTCGTCGCCCCATGTGGTGATGAGCGTGCGTGCGTTGTCGAGTTCCATCCAGTCCTGTGTGGCGGCATCGTATCCTTGTATCTCTGTGGCCGCCCTACGTGCTGTCTCTGTCCAGTTGCCGAGACGGAAGATGCGGTTGGTGCCGAGCAGGCGGTCGAGGTCGAGTATGAGGCCGAGGAAGGCATCGCGCCGGCGCTGGAAGACGGGTGTGGAGAGGGTGTCGGCACTGGCGGTGGCAATGCCTTCGAGCAGGCTTTTCCCGTAGTCGGTCAGTACCTGGCGGGTGATGTCGACCAGGTCGTACGAATAGTTGGCCATCGCCACCGGCGATGCCGAAGCCTTGACGTCATCGTAAGCCGCAAGGAGGTCCCACGCGGCACCGGTAAGGCGCTGTGTGTCGTAGAAGATGTGGCTGCCTCCCCATGTGCTGACGCTCCCCACGTGGAGCGAAGGACGGGCACAGAGCACCGCCTCGTGCGGCCCCTGTAGGGTGGTGGTGTTGTCGAGGGCGGTGTGGAGCAGCGTGTTCCACGCCTTGTCGGCGGCGCTCCCGGCCCTGGCTGCCGATGCACCGTAGCGTGCGCTGGCATATTCGTGCATCCACCGGTCCACATCGGGCTTGCTCCCCATCCATGGCAGTTCGAAGAGGAGGTCGTAGACGGCCGGGGTCTGCTCGATGGCTTCAGGTGCGGCCCCCACGCCGCGGATGCCGGCATATTTCGCCTTGTAGGCAAAGTAGTTGTCGGCCATCTTCGGCAGGCGTCCGAAGAATCCCGTTCGTCCGCCGAAGTTGGGGATGGCGCAGTAGACCGCACATTGCGGACGGTAGCCGTCGAAACGGTCGAACTGCGGATTGCCGTCGGAGAAGAGGTCGAGGACGATGAGGCGTCCAGCGGGGACGGCTGTCAATGACTTGGCCTGGTTGGCGTTCCATTGCCATTGCTGGATGACCCACTGCGTGTGGTTTCCGCAGCATTCGTCCATGGCCTCGAAGATGGCCTGGTAGCCTTCGGCATACTTTCCGCTGCCAATGCTTCCACCCTCATGGAAGGGGTCCATGGAATAGTAGCGCGAGATGCCCATGACCTCTTCGAGCCGTCTGTAGTAGTTCCGTGCCACTTTCCTGAAGTCGTCCGTCGTAGGGTCCATGATGAAGGGGCGTTGGAACATGCACCATCCGCCCTGGTTTTCGCAGGCAATGCCTGTACGGCTGCTGAAGTCGGCGGGCACCATGCCGCTGAATCCCGGCAGCACGGGTTGCATGCCCAGTTCGCGTTCGCGGCCGACGATGCGCCGTGCCAGGTTTTCCTGACGTTCGTACCAGGCATTGTCCTTGACGCCGGTGGCAGGCTCCCCTTTGTCGCCGCCCCATCCCTGCAGGTTGTTCATACCCCACCAGGCGGTGTAGGCCGGACCGGGGACGAAGGCTTCGGCATCGGCCTCGCTGTAGCCGTAATCCTCCATGAGGAGTGTGCGCCATACGCTTTCGAGTCCTACAATCTGCAACGGCATGTTGATGCCGTGGAGGGCCATCCAGTCTATTTCCTGCTCCCATCGCTCCCAGGTCCAGGTGGTCATGGAATATCCGAAGGTGCAGTAGTTGAGGTAATAGCGGAAATCGGCATCGCAGACGTGGCGCTCGGTGGTGGCAGGCAGGGGAAGTCGCACACCGGAAAGGTCGGCAGTAGGCTGGTTCCACGACAGGTTGATGTGGGCATGATGGTTGAGATACCATCCGATGCCGGTGGTGAGGGCCGAGATGCTCGAGCCCTGAATGGCAGGTTTGCCGTTGTGGGTGGTGATGACGAAGACTTCGTTGCCGGCGTTTTCGCCGCTTTCGGAGAGCGAAGGGTCGAGCAGGGTGAACAGCCGTTCCGATGCCCCCTTGCCACCGATGCGCTCCAGCAGTGCGGCGACGGCGGGAGGATTGGGCGTGGAGGCGGGGAGATGCGGGACGAATGCCAGCAGGAAGAGCAGGAGGAGCAGATGGCGTTTCATGGTAATGAGGCTATGGGGTGAAAGTGGTGTGGATATCGAGAAGACCCCTCACCCAACCAACGTGTGGGCCGGGTGAGGGGATAAGGTCACTGATGCTGATGTTCAGAAGAGGCAGGGCATGACGCTGTGCCGGTCGCTGCCTGCCTCAAGCGGGAATCAATATCCGGCGTTCTGCTTCAGCTGTCCGTTCGATTCGGTGAGAACCTCGCTGGGATAGGGGAATACGAGGAGATGGTCGTCGTATTGGCTGAGACGTACACCGTTGTAATCACCACCGGTTTCCACACGGTTGTCGGCATAGTAGCCTTCGGTGAACTTGCTGTCGGGGTTCGAACGGTCTTCGTAGTTGCGGACGCGGGGCTGGGTGCAGAGTGCCTTCTCGGTTTCTGCCTTGAGTTCAGGACAACTCAGGTGCCAGCGCTTGAGGTCGAAGAGTGCATCGGCATATTCGAAGGCAAATTCGCAACGACGCTCATGATAGATGTCCATCATTGTGGGCGTGTGGTCGAGTGCGGCGAGCTTCGAACGGGTGCGTACATCGTTGATGTCTTTGGTAGCCTTCGAGGCGTCTCCCGTCATGATGTATGCCTCGGCACGGAGGAGCTTCATGTCGGCAAAGCGGAGGAGGGGGAAGTTGACGCGTACTGTGGGCCAGTCGCCGTTGGCACTTACCATACCCTTGCTTATGCATTCGGCATCGGCGAAGGGCTGCAGGTACTTGGCACACATGAATCCGCTCTCCACGTCGGAGGTGGAATAGAAGCGACGGGTCTCGCCGAAGAACTGGAACTCCTGGCCGTATTCGAGTACGGAGTTGCGCAGACGTACGTTGTCGGTACCGTCCTTGGCCAACTCTTCGTAGAGGTTGAGCGAGGGCTTGTTCTGTCCCCATCCGTTGTACTTGCCCCATCCCTTGTTCTCAAGGATGACGCCAGGGAACTCCGATCCGCCCGGGGTCTCACCACCGTAACCGGGGATGGACCATACGTATTCGGCACCGAAGAACTTGTTGGTGTCGGGCGAGAAGAGGTCGGCAAACTCCGGTTCAAGACCGCGGCCGTAGCTCTTCTCCATCTCGTTGACGGTGTTGATGACGTTCTGCCACTGGGTCTTGTCCCACATGGCCCAGTAGGCATAGGTCTTGGCGATATATCCAAGACAGGCAGCCTTGTGGGCACGTCCGAGGTTGGCGGCATCGTATTCCTCCACCTTGGGCAGATACTTCATGGCCTCCTGCATATCCTCGATGATGAGGCTGTAGTCGTCGACGACGCTTGCCTGCTGGGGAGGAATGGTGAAGTTGTAGCCACCGGGAACTTTCTCGTACTGTACGAAGGGCACACCCTGATCCTTGGTACCGTAGCGGTATGCCACGTAGTAGTGTGCGAGTGCACGGAGGAAGTAGGCTTCGCCGAGGCTGCGGTTTTCTACGGCAGTGAGTTCGCGTTCAGCCTGACGTTCGAGGAGTGCGGAGATGACCCAGTTGGAGCGGGCCATGGTGTTGTAGAACTGTGTAAAGGTGTCGCGTAGGGGGCTCTCGTCACCGGTGTAGGTAAGCTGCGCGAGCGACTTGTAGCCGCGGGTACGGCCCCATACGACATCCTGGCCGCCGCCCTGCTCCCAGAAGAATTCGCGTCCGAAGACGTTTTCCTGCTGCAGGCGGGCATAGAGAGCATCGATGGCGTCGATGGCCTGCTGGTCGTTGCTGAAATAGTTGTCGGTGGTGGACTCACCTTCGGGCTGTACATCCAGGAAGTCGGAGCACGAGGAAAGGGACATCAGACCAGCCAGCGCAAGAACTGAAAGAATATGCTTTTTCATGACGATTATCAGTATTTTTCAGGGTTAAGTAATGGTAAGTTTGTGGATTAAGGCAGGCTTACCTGTTACTAATAGGTGAGTTTCACGCCGAAGGAGAACACGCGCGAAAGGGGATACTTCATGGTGTCGAAGCCTCCGCACTCAGGATCCATACCGCTATAGTTGGTGATGGTGAAGAGGTTTTCACCGCTCAGATAGAGGTAGAGGGAGCTGGCACGCGATGCGAAGTGGCTGGCGCGGCGCAGTTGCGAGGTGAGGTCGTAGCCGATGGTGAAGTTCTTCAGACGCAGATAGGAGGCATTCTCGAGATAGTAGGTCGAGGACGTGGTGAAGTTGCCGTTGGCATCGCTCTTAGAGATGCGGGGGATGTCGCTGTCGGGATTGTCCTGTGACCATGCATCGAGAATCTTGTCCCAGCGGTTGAAGTTGCCTTCAGTGTCGTCGAGGGTGAGGGTCTTTCCTACGAAGAGGGCATGTGCGCCGCCCACACCCTGGAACTGTGCGGAAACGGTGAGGTTCTTCCAGGTGAATCCTGCGGAGAGGTTGAAGGTGGTCTTCGGCGATGCGCTACCGCAGTATTGGCGGTCCTTGTCGTCAATCTGTCCGTCTCCGTTGTAGTCCTCGAAGTAGAGGTCGCCGAGTTGTGCATTGGGCTGTGCCTTGCGGGCAAGTGCCAGTGTAGCCTCGTCCTTGATGACACCGTTGCTCTTGATGAGGTAGAAGGTGTTGAGGGCCTGTCCCTGTGTGGTCTGGTAGAGGTTGGTGAGCTGCTTGAAGTTGGTATTGCCATAGACGTCGCCTACCCATACACCGGCTTCACCGTTGTCGTCGGTGGTGCCGATTTCCGTTACTTCGTTGTGGAGGTATGCGAAGTTGGCGTTTACATAGTACGACCAGTCGCCTACGCGGTCGTTCCAGCCGAGTTCAAGTTCCACACCCTGGTTGCGTACCTCGCCGAGGTTGACGAGCATGGCGTCCACACCCATGGTGGCAGGCCAGTTGACGCTCTGGTACTGGATGAGGTTGAAGGTGCGCTTGTTGAAGTAGTCGGCACTGAAGGTGAGGCGGTTGTTGAAGGCAGCGAGGTCAAGACCGAGGTCCCACTGTTCGGAAGTTTCCCAGGTGAGTTCGTGGTTGACGGCGGTGGAGAAGTAGGTCATGTTGTTCCACAGCGTGTTGCTGCCCACACCGTACTGTGCCTGTTCAGCCCACGACTTGTTGCTCAGTGTACCGGTCTTGTAGCAGTAGGGAACGGATTCCACGTTTCCGACACGTCCCCACGATCCGCGGAGTTTGAGCAGCGAGAGCTGCTGGGTCTTGGGGAACCAGGGTTCGCTGGAGATTTTCCATCCTGCGGTCACTGCGGGGAAGTCGCCGTGGTTGTGGTCGGGATCAAGACGTCCGGCATAGTCGCGGCGCCAGCTTGCGGTGGCAAAGTAGCGGTCGGCATACGAATATGCTGCACGGGCGATGATGGCCACGTTGGAGTCCACATTGTAGAGGGCATCGGTGGCGGAGGTGGTGCCGGCGTAGCTCAGGTACTGCAGGCCTTCGCTCTCGTCGCTCAGACCCTTGCCTTCAACGAGGAGGCTGCGGCCCTTCTGCTTGTCGGCAGTGGTGGAGAGGAGGAGTCCGAGGGTGTGGACATCCTTGAAAGTCTTGTCGTAGGTCAGGGTGTTCTCGGTGAGCCACTTGCTGTAGCGGTAAGCCGATACGTCGAGGGTATTGAATTCGCGCGGCTTGCCCTGTTCGGGACGGCGGGGCGAGAAGTTCTTGTAGTAGTTGTTCTCATAGAAATATGAGAAACGGCTGACGAACTTCAGACCGGGAACGATGTCGTGGAGTTCAAGGCTGGTGGTGTTCCACGCATTGTTCGTGCCGTTGTACTGGTTGTCGCCTTCGAGGATGCGGACGGGGTTGATGGCGTCGCCGTGTATGTCGGGGAATTTGCCGTCGACGGTGATGCCGCCATAGGTGCCGTCAGCGTTGTATACCGCAGCGCTTGAAGGCATGTGGATGGCGTTCATGATGGCACCGTTTTCGGGGCTGGTGGTGTTGGCACCGCGGGAAGTGCTGTTACGCCAGGTGAAGTCTTCGGTGATGCGCACCCATTTGTTGAGGTCAACAATGCCGTTGTAGTGGAAAGTGTGCTTCTTGTTGAAGGTATTGATGAGCGTACCCTGGTCATCATCGTAGGCATAGCTGATGCGGTGGCGTGCCAGGTCGTTGCCGGTGTTGATAACCACGTTGTGACGCTGGTAGAACGCTGTGCGGAAGATTTCGTCCATCCAGTCGGTACGCTGTACGCCGATGCTGGGGTTAAGTTGTGTGTTCCAGCCCTGGGGGAGGTCCAGCCCGGCGTTGGCGTAGCTAAGCTTGGCCACATCAATCTGCTGCTGGGCGGTGAGGGCGTGGGGAACGTTCGATGCCATACGGGCTCCGAACACTCCTTCGTACGAAACGCTGGGGGCTCCGGCCTTCGCCTTCTTGGTGGTGACGAGGACAACGCCGCCGGCTCCCGACTGTGCACCGTAGATGGCTGCAGAAGCGGCGTCCTTCAGCACGGCGATGGTTTCGATATCGTACATCGAGGGGATGGGGGCTCCGGGCACTCCGTCAACTACCCACAGCACGTTGTCGCCGTTGGGCGAACCTTGGCCGCGGATGATGACGTTCGGGGTAGAGGTGGGGTCGCCGCCGTTGGCCTGTACGGTGACACCGGCAATCTGTCCCTGAAGCATGGCTTCGGTGGAACTAACAGGGCGTGCTGCCAGTTCTTCGGCATTGTTGATGACGCCGACGCTGGCGGAAAGGTCCTGCTTACGGGTCTGGGCACCGTAACCGAGGATTACGACTTCACCGAGGCTTTCGGCGTTTTCCTCAAGCACCACATTCATGGTGGAGGCAGCGGCAAGGTCCTGGGCGCGATAGCCCACATAGCTGATGGTGACGGTAGCCCCGGCCTTTACCTTGAGGGTGAAGTCACCTTTGTTGTCAGTAATGGTAGCGTTACGGGTGCCTTTCTCCAAAACGGTGGCGCCTACTACGGGTTCGCCATAGGTATCGGTCACATGACCTCTGACAACAACCTGCTGTTGCATGACAGATACATGACCAATGGTTTCGGAAGCAGCCTGTGCGGCAAGGGGACTTAGCATACCTGCTGCCAAGGCTCCTGCCAGATAAACGAAACTTTTCTTCATAATAGAAACTATTGAAGGGTTTTGACTGATTGTATTTTTCGCTTTTAAGGTTTTTTTCGCCCAATA
>SFJN01000084.1 GCA_004555055.1 Bacteroidales bacterium
AGTACGGATATTTTGCATCGAAAGTACGGATGTTTGTCTCAAAGAAGTCCGATGTTTTTGTTTTCCGAAAGCGCCGCGACAGTAGCAAGGCCATGCCTGATTGAGCATGCCACGGCAACGGAAAGCAAAGTTCCAGGAAAGCAGAATACCCAGATTATACAATAAAAAAAAGAGGCCAACTCCTGGAGCCAGTCTCTTTATTGTAGTTCTCTTATTCCTGAGTTTGAAGTCGTGTGGAATTGGAGAGTTATGCTTCAGCTTCTACAACAACCGATACGACACTGCGGTCGCGGTTGCCACGCTTGAAGACAACAGTACCATCAGCGAGAGCATAGAGGGTGTGGTCGCTACCCATACCTACGTTCTTGCCAGGGTAATGAACGGTACCACGCTGACGAACGATGATGTTGCCAGCCTGGCAGGTCTGTCCACCCCAAATCTTAACGCCTAATCTCTGTGAAGCCGACTCACGGCCGTTCTTAGAACTACCTACACCTTTCTTGTGTGCCATGTTTTCTAAAATTTTAAGGATTAAGCAATAACTTCCTTTACGGAAACTTCAGTGAACTGGTGACGGTAGCCGTTGAGTTTGCGGTAACCCTTGCGACGCTTCTTGTGGAATACAAGAACCTTGTCGCCCTTTACGAGGGGAGAGACAACCTCACATACTACCTTTGCGCCCTCTACTGCAGGAGCGCCGACGGTGATGGTACCGTCGTTGTCGACGAGGAGAACCTTGTCGAACTCAACAGTCTGTCCAGCCTCAGCGGCCTGGATATGGTTTACGAAGAGCTTCTTGCCCTGCTCAACCTTAAACTGCTGACCGTTAATCTCTACGATTGCGTACATTTAATTTTGAAAAAATATGTATAAAACGGTTTTTTCCGGGAGGCGGCATCTCACATTCTGCGGCATAACCGCTGAAAGGATAAGCACTTCTCTGCCCCGTCGGACTCTAAAAATCGGCTGCAAATTTACGAAAGATTCCCCGAAAGTTCCAAGAAGAGGAGTAAATATTCGCGGTTTTCAGACGTTTTTCATCCCTATTTTGTCAGAAAACACGGTGGTTGCCACCTTCAGTTGCACCATTTCGCACAGGATTATGCTGCGGGTTGGGCATCACCGGCAACACGGGCATACGGCTATTATCGTAGAAATCGTGTTCGAAAGCCACACTGATACTTGCATTCCGACCGATTTTGAACTCGGCCGCTGCACCGATTCTGCCACGGAGGTTGGCATAGGGATCATACGGACAGGTGTTCCAAGCGTTTCCCCACGGTCCGCCATAGCATCCGTACCAGCCATCATAGGGATAGCGCCCATAATGCTGGCCACCCGGAACAAAATTATATGTCCCATAAACGTAAAGATTGCACCAATCAGCGGCACGGTACCCCAGAAGTCCTGCAATGCCGGCCTCGGTCTGGTTCCACGAACCCCAATCACTGCGGGCTGCATACACGCCCACAGCACCAATCCAACGCTTGTCCTTACCGAAAGGCATGGCATAGGCCAACGCCAGGTGCTCACCGAAACCGACCCCCTTACGACGGTTCTTGCCAAAACTTGCCGACACACTCATACCTACCTCGGCATTGAAACCCTCATGCAATACCCACGGATAACGCCCGTCGGCCCAAGGCAGGGCAATGGTGGTACCGGCATCTTCATATTGTACGGTATCGGCAGTGGCCGCAAGAATCTCATGAGTCAGCAGGGGACGCTGACGCACGCTGTCTGCAACGGCAGAAACCGACTCCTGGCCTAACGCACGATAAGGCGCAAGAGCCAGCAAACATATAACGAAAAATGATAGAAGTCGCATCATAAGCCTCTATGTTCTGGAGAAATGCAGAAAAAGACATCATGACTCCCACAAAAGACAGGAATGTATGCCAAAGGGAGACGCTGCAAAGATACAACAAAAACAGCAGAACTTCAGTGCCTGCATACGTCAAAATGCTCCACTTTAACTCCATTATACATTTCTTTTCAAAAAAACTTCCGGTTTTGATAACGTTTTGTCTGAAAAAAATTGTACTTTTGCCAACTGTTATGAAGCATTTTTTCCTTTTCCACATATCTCATTCTACCCTGCTGCTCGTATCGCTCGTCATATGCCTTACGAGCCTCATCCCCTGTCAGGCTTCCCCGGATGCCAAGACATTTACCCTCGTCATTGATGCCGGACACGGCGGGAAGGATGCCGGTGCCGTAGGACAGTTGACGAAAGAAAAGACCATCAACCTGAATGTCGCCCTGGCCTTCGGACGTATGGTGGAGCGCAACTGCCCCGATGTCAAAGTTGTCTATACCCGCAAGACCGATGTTTTCGTACCCTTACAGGAACGTGCCAAAATTGCCAACAAGGCAAAGGCCGACCTCTTCATCAGCATCCATACCAACGCGGTGGCTTCCGGAAAGAATGTTGTAATCGGTGCCGAGACCTACACACTCGGCATGCACCGTGCCGCAGAAAACCTTGAAGTGGCCAAACGCGAAAACAGCGTTATCTCGTACGAGAGCAACTACAAGACCAAATATCAGGGCTTCGACCCTAACAGAACCGAAAGCTACATCATCTTCGAACTGATGCAGGACCGGTATCTGTCGGAAAGCATCAAACTCGCCAAGGCCATACAGCAGCAATACAGCAATGCCGGACGACGCAACAAGGGGGTACACCAGGCCGGATTCCTCGTCCTCCGCGAAACTTCAATGCCCTCCGTGCTGACCGAACTGGGATTCATCTCCAACGCCAACGAAGAGAAATTCCTTCATTCCCAAGCCGGAACCGATGCGCTTGCCGGATGTCTGTTCCGCGGTTTCCAGTCATACCGCAAACGACCTACAGCCGATGCTACAGAAGGCAATGATGAACCTGCAAACGGCACCATGCTTGCCGACAACAGCAAACTGCCGCCGATATACGTTGCACCCGGAGAAGAACCCAGCATAAGGCCCGTGCCAACTACGCCCTACATGGCGCTGACGAACACTCCACAGGAGCACCGTGCAACAGCCACCCCGGCCGACATCGCTACAAACGACCCTGCCACGACCGCTCCCCAACAAGCACATGAGGATAAAGGCAACGAAAAGATGCCGCCACTGGCATCGACACTGAACCTACCTCCGGAAAAGGAGACCCCACCGGTGACCGTACAACGCGAACAGCCCACACCGGAACCTGAAGTAAAAGACGCGGCACCGGTCAACCCGACTCCTGACAACAAGGAACAAACGGAAAAGGAAGCCCCCATACCACAAGCCCCACCTGCAAAAACAGCAACACCAGAAATCGACCCTCGTACAGGACAGAAACTGCCACCACTGGCATCGACGCTGAACCTGCCACCGGAAAAGGGAAGTCCCGCAGCACCGCACAACAGCAAACCCACAAAGGGCGATGCTCAAACCGAAAACCCGCCTGCAGCTGAACAAGCTCCCCAACCCGCCATCCAAGACCAAAAACCACAGCAGGAAACAAAGGCACCGCAAACGCAGAACAAGACCGAATCCAAAGCGGAAACGAAGGAGAACACCACTCGGGAATCAGAGAAAAACACGGACAAAAAAACTGACAACCATACGGTAACAGAGCCCGCTGACCATCGCCCCGTCTTCAAAATCCAACTGCTCACAAGCAGCAAACCACTGCGCGACAACGACCCGAGGCTGAAAGGACTGAAGGCCGACTGCTACCAGGAAAACGGAATTTACAAATACACCTACGGCGCGACAAACGACTACCAGGAAATCCTGCGCGTGAAAAAGGAGATCTCTGACAGATTCTTCGGAATCTTCGTTGTTGCCTTCGTCGAAGGCAAACGTACCGACCTGACACAGGCCATACAGGCCAGCAAGAAGAAATAATCCCTGCCATGCACCCCGTCCAGCAAACCTTTCCCATTGGACAACGGTGACACTACAGACCATCAAAAGCACACAGGTAAGCCCCCACCGCATCGGTAATGCCAGGGGCAAACCTCATAAGCTAAGTCCGAAATTATATACAGAACCATATACTCTCAGTATCCACAACATGAAAAACGAAATCAAAATAGCCATTACCGCCATCGTATGCATCGCCATACTCATTGTCGGCATTAATTTCCTCAAAGGCATCAACATATTCCATGGCACCAATTCATACTATGTCAAGTTGAAGAACGCCAAACAGCTTGCCGTATCGAACATGGTGTATGCCAACGGATATCCCGTAGGAAGCATCCGCGAAATCGACTATCAGTACGAAGACAACTCCTCGGTTGTCGTTCTCATCGAACTCGACAAGAACATCCGTCTGCCCAAAGGCACCACTGCATCGCTCGAAACTCCGCTGATGGGCGGCGTCATCATGCACCTCATCCTCGGGCAGAACCCCGCCGACCTGATGACACCTCTCGATACCATCATCGGCAACGAAACACTCGGAGCCATGGACCAGCTGAGTGCCATGATGCCTGCCATTGAACGGATGATTCCCAAACTCGACAGCATCCTGACCAATGTCAACCGGCTGACAGGCGATCCCGCACTCCAGCAGACATTGGCCAATGCCGCCGAAATCACAGAAAACCTCAAGCACACTTCAGCAAAACTCGACCGCATGATGGCGGACGAACTGAAGGGCACACTCCAAAATGCAGAGACTCTGACAGGAAACCTTGCAAAAGTGGATGTGGACGGTACGGTAAACAACCTGAACGCCACTCTCACCGATGCACGGACACTCGTAGGTCAGCTGCAACGGACCATGGAGGATGTAAGCCGACAACTCAACGGTACGGAAGGCACCCTGGGCGCACTGATGAACGACCGCACACTCTACGACAACCTGAACCACACGGTACAAAGCGCCGACAGTCTGGTCACCGACCTCAAGGCACATCCCAAGCGCTACGTCCACTTCTCGGTGTTCGGCAAGAAGGATAAGTAATTACCTCAGGCAGCCCCCCACCCTTGCATGACGAACTGCGATACCGCACACCCGCATTCCACCTTATAATATTATATAAAGGACAGTGGCTCTGGCAAAATGAGCCGCTGTCTTTTTTTCACACCATCAAAGAAAACGGGCCGATACCCTCCGAAGATGTTTGAAAAACAGATATTCCTCATCAAACAGGAACAAGAATACGAGCGCCAGGAATTCCGCCGCGAGATGGAGACCCAGGGCATTACACGCCGCATTCGCCGCGGCAACTGCTGGGCTCCCATTAAATTCGGCCGAAGCTACTACAATTCGCTCGACAGAATGGTGCTGGAGGTCTTCAACGAACACCATCAGGACACTGAAGAGAAAGATGCCACCATTCCCGAACACAATTTCGAATATGGAAAAAGCGTCTGCTTCTTCAGCATCGACAGCAAGGGGACACCGCACTTTACAGACATCATCTGCTGCGTCTCCTATGCCGAAGAATCACGTATGGTGGTAACGCTCCCCAACGAAAAGGCACTGAGCCGCCTGCTCGCGCTCGAACGTCCCGGAGTGGCCCTACACTTTGACGAAACCACCTACCGTCTGATGCTCGAAGCACTGCAACATGTGGAACATGCCCGCAACAACCGCCTGGCGGAACTGCGCGATATTTTCCACACTGCAGCCCCACTACATTGGGGAAGCCGCCCGAACGTGCTTCCACAGTATCCCTGGCTCAACGCCTCACAGCAGGAGGCCGTCAACGACGTGCTACGCGCCAAGGATGTCCTCATCGTCCACGGCCCCCCAGGAACCGGAAAGACCACCACACTCGTGGAAGCCATCGACGAAGTGCTGCGCCGGGAGCCCCAGGTGATGGTCTGTGCACAAAGCAATACCGCCGTCGACTGGATCAGCAAGCAGTTGGCAGACCGTGGCATACAGGTGCTCCGCATTGGAAATCCTACACGCGTCACCGACGAAATGCTCGCTTTCTGCTATGAACGCCGCTTCGAAGCCCACCCCGACTATCCCCAACTTTGGCAAATACGACGCGACATCCGCCAACTGTACAGCCTGCCGCGAAAGGGGCGCAACGAAAACTTCCATCAGAAAATCGCACGCCTCCGCGAGAGGGCGGAAGAACTTGAAATCCGTATACGCGAAGACCTCTTCAATATGACGCGCGTAGTGGCATGCACCCTTGCAGGAGCCGCACACCCCATACTGAAAGGATGGCGTTGCCATACCCTCTTCATCGACGAGGCGGCACAGGCCTTGGAAGCGGCATGCTGGATTGCCATCCCGAAGGCCGACCGCGTAATCTTTGCCGGAGACCATTGCCAACTGCCACCGACAGTCAAAAATCCGGAATGCCTGAGAGCGGGACTCGGAAAGACGCTCATGGAGACCATCGCCGAACAGAAACCGGAAGCCGTACGACTACTCAACGTGCAATACCGCATGAACGAGGAACTGATGAAATTCTCCTCGGAATGGTTTTACGGCGGAAAACTGCAGGCGGCACCGGGGGTGAAACACCGCAGTATCATCGAAGAGGTGGACTCGCCTCTGGTATGGATCAACGTCAGCGGAGACCAGGAACATGATGAAACCGTCCGCGAAGACCGCGATGGCGAATCGCTCTTCAACCGCGAAGAAGCGGAATACGCTATCGCCGCACTGCACCTATATATAGAAAAGGTGAGCGCCACGCGGGTAAAGTCGGAGCGCATTGACTTCGGCGTCATTTCGCCCTACAAGGCACAGGTACGTCTGTTGCGGCAACTGCTCAAACGCGACTCCTTTCTCAAACCCTTCCGGCGTCACATTTCCGTCAATACCGTCGATGCTTTCCAGGGACAGGAACGCGACGTGATGATTCTCTCCATGGTCCGGGCCAACGAAAAGGGGCAAATCGGGTTTCTCGCCGACCTGCGACGCATGAACGTAGCCATCACACGGGCACGTTACAAGGTCATCATCGTGGGCAACGCCACCACCCTCTGCCGGCACCGATTCTACCGCACCCTCTACGCACGTTGCCACCACATAGGCTGACGCTTTCCCCACCGCTCCCATAACGGGGCTTTATGGAAAACGGAAAACCGACGGAGGTTTCTCCACCGGTTTTCACGCCTTCCGCCCCCTTTTTGCAGTTCGTTCCCCTGCATTCTACAGAAAAATCATTATATTTGCAGCCACATTATACCACTGCTTATGGCACTCTCTATCGACAAAGAATTGAAATTGTTCTACTCCATCGGCGAAGTAGCCGAAAAATTCGGCGTCAACGACACCCTGCTCCGCTTTTGGGAAAAGGAATTTCCCCAACTGAAGCCGAAGAAGGGGGCACGTGGCACACGACAGTATACCAAAGAAGACATCGAAGTGGTACGCGTCATCTACAACCTGGTCAAGGTTCGCGGGTTACGCATCGATGCCGCACGCGAACTGATGAAGCACAACCGTGAGGGAGTGGAGCAAAAGACCGAAGTGGTGGACCGTCTGCGTGCCATACGCCAGGAACTGACCGTGCTGAAGAAAGCACTTGGCGACATGGTGTAGCCCGGCACGGTGCCGCCCACCCCTCTCCCCGCCGTCCACCAAGCAAAGAAAAGGGATGTGACATATTCCCGCTTTACAAAGTACCCTTTATCACCATTCCTCTCCAACAAAGATGGCAAAGACAAAAACCGCCTACGTCTGTGAAGCCTGCGGCTACGAATCCTCGAAGTGGCTTGGACGCTGCCCGGCATGCAACCAATGGAACACGTTCAAAGAGTTCACCGTTGCCGCGAGCCCTGCACGCACCACGGCTTCGGCACGGCCGGGAATTTCCAGTGCCCCACGGCCACAACGGCTCTGCGAGATAGACGCTACGGCAGAACAGCGCATCGACACCGGCGATGCGGAATTCAACAGGGTCCTGGGCGGCGGAATCGTACCAGGTTCGCTGGTTCTCTTAGGAGGCGAACCGGGTATCGGAAAGTCCACGCTCCTGCTCCAGACCATCCTGCAGATGCGCCAGGCAAGCATCCTCTACGTCAGCGGCGAAGAAAGCGAACGGCAAATCAAGCTCCGTGCCGACCGCATGCTCCAACAGCCCGAAGCCGGACACGAGCCCCTGCTCTATTGCGAAAGCAACATCGACAAGGTATTGGAATATGCCGCCACACTGAAGCCCACGCTCCTGGTCATCGACTCCATACAGACGATGGCTTCGGAAATGGTGGAATCGTCGCCCGGCAGCGTCACCCAAATCCGCGAATGTACCAGCATGCTGCTGAAGTTTGCCAAACAATGCGGAGTGGCGGTCCTCCTCATCGGACACATCACGAAGGAAGGCAACATTGCCGGTCCGAAGATTCTGGAACACATCGTCGACTGCGTACTGCAGTTTGAGGGCGACAGGCACTATATGTACCGCATCCTACGCGGCATCAAGAACCGTTTCGGCTCCACATCCGAAATCGGCATCTACGAAATGCTCTCCACCGGACTGCGCCCTGTGGCAAACCCTTCGGAGATGCTGCTCTCGCAGAATAACGGTGAGTTTTCCGGCATTGCCATCTCCGCCGCCATGGAAGGCGTTCGTCCGTTCCTCATCGAGACGCAGGCCCTTGTGTCGAGTGCAGCCTACGGCACTCCGCAACGCTCGGCAACAGGTTTCGACCTGCGGCGTCTGAACATGCTCCTCGCCGTGCTGGAAAAGCGCGTAGGATTCAAGCTCGGTGCCAAGGACGTATTCCTGAACATTGCCGGTGGCATACGCGTCACCGACCCCGCCATGGACCTCAGCGTCATCGCCGCCGTGCTCTCGTCGAATGTCGACACTCCGATAGAACAGGGCACTTCAATGGCAGGCGAATGCGGACTCTCCGGAGAAATCCGTCCCGTGACTCGCATCACACAGCGCATCGCCGAAGCACGGAAACTGGGATTCCGCCGATTCCTGCTCCCCGAACAGAACATGCACGGCATCGACAAGGCGCAATATCCGGGCATCGAACTCGTGCCGGTTTCAAGGGTAGAACAGGCACTGCGCGAAATCTTCGGATAGCCCTTTGACGGCATCCCCCACTCCCCATCCTCCCCGATCTGCTAACAATATACAAAATCACAATATGGGATTATTAGAATTCTCCAAACTTCCCGTCAACACCCTTGTAGGTGCGGATTGGAAAACCTTCAAGACACTGACCGAAGGCCAGGAAATAGCATCTGACAAACGCACAAAGTTCCTCCTCACCAAGGCCGTTTGCCGCCTGCTCTCCACACTGTCCTTCGTACAGGACCGCCGTTACCGCAAGACACTTGCCGACAAACCGCTCCAGCACGACCCCGTGTTCATCCTCGGACACTGGCGCAGCGGCACCACCTTCGTACACAACGTGCTCTCGTGCGACAAGCATTTCGGTTACTGCACCACCTACCAGACCGTATTCCCCCACTTCATCATGTTCGGACAAGGGCTGTTCAAGCCCACCATGGGATGGTTGATGCCCGACAAACGTCCCACCGACAACATGGAACTGGCTCCCGACCTGCCACAGGAAGAAGAGTTCGCCCTGCAGAACACCTGCCCTTATACCTACTACAACTTCTGGATTTTCCCGAAGCGCATGATGGAATATGCCCGCCGCTTCCTCACCTTCGAAACCGCTACCGAAGAGGAAAAGAGCGCATTCCGCAAGGCCTTCGACCGCATGGTCCGCATCGCACTGTGGAATACCGGCGGCACACAGTTCCTCTCCAAAAACCCACCGCATACCGGACGCATCAAGGAAATCCTGAAGATGTACCCCAATGCCAAGTTCATCTATCTTGTCCGCAATCCCTATACGGTCTTCAACAGCACGCGCTCCTTCTACAGCAATACCATCAAGCCCCTCGAACTGCAGCATATCACCGACGAGGAAATGCAGCAGAACATCCTCGATGCCTACAACCTTCTCTATGACGCCTATCAACAGGAAAAGCATCTGATTCCCGAAGGCAATCTCATCGAGGTGAAGTTCGAGGACTTCGAAGCCGACGCCATGGGCATGACGGAACGCATTTACCGCGAACTCTCGCTCCCTGGATTTGAGGAGGCCCGTCCCGCCATCGAACAGTATGTGGGCAAAAAGCGCGGATACAAGAAGAACAAATACAACTATCCGCAGGAACTCATCGACCTCGTAAACGCCCATTGGGGACAGACCATCGACGATTTTGGCTACGAACGGCTGTAGATTCTTCTTGCCATACCATGTAAAACCATACAGGACAAAGACAGAAGCCACGTTTTCCATAGCGAAAATTTGGCAGTTCTAAATCTTTGCCGTACATTTGCACCATCAATATCCAAACAGGCACTATTATTTATTCAACTCTAAACATTTTCTTACTATGGCTTACGTAATTGGTGACGAATGCGTTGCATGCGGAACCTGCATCGACTCCTGCCCCGCTGGCGCTATCAGCGAAGGCGAAAAGTACTCCATCGACCCCGATATCTGCGTTTCCTGCGGCACCTGCGCAGATTCTTGCCCCAGCGGTGCTATCACCGAGGGATAAGTTTCTTCCTACGTCACAACACACACAAAGAAGAGAGAGACCGCCTGTCGGTCTCTCTCTCTATTTTGGATAAACCTACCTCTCATCTTTCAGGCAGTTTTTGGGTTCACAAGAGAAACCCTATGTCAGATGTGAAAGACAGAAATCAACCCCTTGCGCTTGAGGCAAAAATGCCTCTTATGGACCATTGATACTGTCTCCTAAATCTTGTGGGAAAAGACGCAGTTTGTCGTACACACTACCCCTCTCTCCTCAAAAAAAGTTTG
>SFJN01000085.1 GCA_004555055.1 Bacteroidales bacterium
AAGGTTACGAAAGAGAACCTGAAAAAGCTTGCTGCTGACCATCGTAAGCTTGCCGCCCGAATTCTCCGTACCTATCATGAGGACAGTGTCGATGAGGATACCGGTGAAGTGAATTCCTACGATCGTCACGAGATTGTGTTTGAGCGTGAGACAGAGATTACAGAGGAGATTATTCCTGAAATCATGGAGAGCGCTGACACGATTCTCGTTCATGTGGAGAGAGAGAATGCGAGTGACTACAGTATTCTGTTCAATACCCTCAAGAAGGACACTTCAAACAGTGAGCGCGAGGCTATGACCTACATTTATCAGCAGCTCCGTAATGCAGAGCCTGCTGATGATGCCACTGCAAAGGAAGTAATCAACAACCTTTTCTTCTCCGACAAGCGTTATGACTTGGGTGAGGTAGGACGTTACCGCATCAACCGCAAGCTTTCGCTTGATACGCCCATGAATGTCCGTGTGCTGACCAAGGAGGATATCGTACAGATTATCAAGTATCTCGTTGAACTGATAAACTCCAAGGCTACCGTTGACGACATCGACCACCTTTCAAACCGTCGCGTACGCACTGTGGGCGAACAGCTTGCCAACCAGTTCAATATCGGTCTGAGCCGTATGAGCCGCACCATCCGTGAGCGAATGAATGTCCGTGACAACGAGGTGTTCAAGCCCACCGACCTGATTAACGCAAAGACGATTTCCAGTGTCATCAATACATTCTTCGGTACGAATGCGCTCAGCCAGTTCATGGACCAGACCAATCCTCTTGCTGAAGTTACGCACAAGCGTCGTCTTTCTGCCCTGGGTCCTGGCGGTCTTAGCCGTGAGCGTGCCGGTTTCGAGGTTCGCGACGTTCACTATACCCACTACGGGCGCCTTTGTCCTATCGAATCGCCTGAAGGTCCTAATATCGGTCTGATCAGTTCGCTTTGTGTATATGCAAAAATCAACGAACTTGGATTTATAGAGACTCCTTATCGTAAGATTTACAAGAGCGATGAGGTAGATGGACAGACAGGTGAACCCATCTTCAAGGCCGACATCGACAATGAACATGCAGTATATCTGACCGCAGAAGAAGAGGAGAACAAGATTATCGGTCAGGGAAATGCACCGTTGCGTAAGGACGGTTCGTTTATCCGTAAGGTCGTTAAGTGTCGTCAGGATGCTGATTATCCTGTGGTTCCTCCTTCGGATGTTGATTACATGGACGTTGCGCCTCAGCAGATTGCCTCCATTGCCGCAGCCCTTATCCCCTTCCTTGAGCATGACGATGCCCACCGTGCGCTCATGGGATCGAACATGATGCGCCAGGCTGTGCCCCTTATCCGTTCCGAAGCTCCTATTGTCGGAACCGGTATTGAGAAGCAGGTCTGCGAGAACAGCCGCACAATGATTGTCGCAGAGGGTGACGGTGTGATTGACTATGTGGATGCCACCAAGATTGTCATCACCTATGACCGCTCGGAAGATGAGGAAAGAGTAAGTTTCGATTCGGCCACCAAGGAATACGTCATTCCCAAGTTCCGCCGTACGAACCAGAACATGACCATCGACCTTCGTCCTATCTGTGATAAGGGTCAGCGTGTAAAGAAGGGAGATATCCTTACCGAGGGCTATGCTACCGAGAACGGTGAACTTGCACTTGGTCGAAATCTTCTTGTGGCATACATGCCTTGGAAGGGATACAACTACGAGGATGCCATCGTGCTGAACGAGCGTATGGTCCGTGAGGATATCCTGACTTCGGTACACGTTGAAGAGTTCAGCCTTGAAGTCCGCGAAACCAAGCGCGGTATGGAGACTCTGACGAACGATATTCCCAACGTTTCGGAAGAGGCTACCAAGGACCTCGACGAGAACGGTATTGTGCGTATCGGAGCCCGTATCAAGCCTGGTGACATCATGATTGGTAAGATTACGCCGAAGGGCGAAAGCGATCCCACTCCTGAGGAAAAGCTTCTCCGTGCCATTTTCGGTGAGAAGGCTGGCGACGTCAAGGATGCATCGCTCAAGGCTTATCCCAGTCTCTCCGGAGTGGTTATCGGAAAGCGTCTTTACAGCCGTGCCCAAAAGACCACCCGTGCTGAAAAGCTTGCAGACAAGGAGAAACTCCGTGACCTTGATGCAGATTTCCAGAAGAAAGCCCGCGAGCTTCGCGATGATATGCTTGAGCGACTCGTTTCGCTTGTGCACGACTTCAAGTCGCTCGGCGTAAAGGATACCTTGGGCACCGAGGTCATTGCCAAGGGTTCGCATTTCAGCAAGTCTCTGCTTGATACCATTGACTATACCAGTGTAGAACTCTGCAACTGGACAGGCGATGAACGTGTTGACCGTCTGGTGCGTCAGTTGGTTATCAATTATCTCCATGAGCACAATAATCTTGGTGCCAAGCTTGCACGTGACAAATTTGCCATTACCATCGGTGACGACCTCCCTAGCGGCATCATCAAGATGGCAAAGGTTTATATCGCCAAGAAGCGCAAGATCGGTGTCGGTGACAAGATGGCAGGACGCCACGGAAACAAGGGTATCGTATCCAAGATTGTACGCGCCGAGGATATGCCGTTCCTTGCAGACGGTACTCCTGTCGACATTGTCCTCAACCCGCTTGGTGTGCCTTCCCGAATGAACATCGGTCAGGTGCTTGAAGCCGTTCTTGGATATGCCGGTAAGCGCCTCGGTGTGAAGTTCGCCACTCCCATCTTCGACGGTGCAATCCTTGACGAAGGAACCAGCGACCGTCCCAACAACGGTGACCTCAGCGACATCATCTGCGACTGGACAGACAAGGCCGGTCTGCCGCGTTATTGCGCTACCCAGCTTTATGACGGTGCAACCGGTGAGCCTTTCGACCAGAAAGCTACTGTCGGAGTCACCTACATGCTCAAACTTGGCCATATGGTTGAGGACAAGATGCATGCACGCTCCATCGGTCCGTACTCCCTCATTACGCAGCAGCCTCTCGGAGGTAAAGCCCAGTTTGGTGGTCAGCGTTTCGGAGAAATGGAGGTTTGGGCCATCGAGGCATTCGGTGCCAGCCACGTTCTGCAGGAAATCCTCACCATCAAGAGCGATGATGTCACCGGCCGCAGCAAGGCTTACGAAGCAATCGTCAAGGGCGACCCCATGCCGACTCCCGGAATTCCCGAGTCTCTGAACGTGCTGCTTCATGAGCTCCGTGGACTTGGTCTGAGCATTACCCTCGACTAAAACAAAGCATTCTTTCTAACTCCTATATATATATATTGATATGGCTTTCAAAATAGATAGAAAGATCAAGACGAACTTCACGAAGATTACCATTGGACTGGCCTCTCCTGACGAAATCAAGGCCAATTCCTATGGTGAGGTCCTGAAGCCCGAAACCATCAACTACCGCACCTACAAGCCTGAGCGCGACGGACTTTTCTGTGAGCGCATTTTCGGTCCTACCAAGGACTATGAGTGCCATTGCGGAAAATACAAGCGTATCCGTTACAAAGGTATTGTCTGCGACCGTTGCGGTGTTGAGGTTACCGAAAAGAAAGTGCGTCGTGAGCGTGCCGGACACATTGAACTTGTGGTGCCCGTAGCGCATATCTGGTATTTCCGTTCCCTTCCCAACAAGATGGGATATCTTCTTGGAATTCCAACCAAGAAACTCGACCAGATTATCTACTACGAGCGTTATGTTGTAATTCAGCCCGGATGTTTCGCTGACGATCTCCAGACCAACGACCTTCTTACGGAGGACGAATACCTTGACCTGATGGACCGTATTCCTCAGAACAACCGTTATCTTGAGGACAGCGACCCCAACAAATTCATTGCCAAAATGGGTGCAGAGGCCATCCTTGACCTTCTCAAGCGTATCGACCTCGATTCTCTTTCCTGCACTTTGCGCGACAATGCCAATAAGGACACCAGTGTGCAGCGCAAGAGCGAGGCCCTCAAGCGTCTTCAGGTTGTGGAAAGTTTCCGTGCCTCGAAGGATCGCAACAAGCCCGAGTGGATGATTATGACCATCATTCCGGTCACTCCTCCTGAACTTCGTCCTTTGGTACCCCTTGATGGCGGACGTTTTGCAACTTCCGACCTCAACGACCTTTACCGTCGTGTGCTCATCCGTAACAACCGTCTGAAGCGTCTCATTGAAATCAAGGCTCCCGAGGTCATTCTTCGCAATGAGAAGCGTATGCTTCAGGAGGCGGTCGACAGCCTGTTCGACAACAGCCGCAAGTCGAGTGCCGTAAAGAGCGAAAGTAATCGTCCTCTCAAGTCACTCTCTGACTCTCTGAAGGGTAAGCAGGGACGCTTCCGTCAGAACCTTCTCGGTAAGCGTGTCGACTATTCCGGACGTTCTGTTATCGTTGTCGGTCCTGAGTTGAAGATGGGCGAGTGCGGTCTTCCCAAGCTGATGGCCGCCGAGCTCTACAAGCCGTTCATCATCCGCAAGCTCATTGAGCGCGGTATTGTGAAGACGGTCAAGAGTGCCAAGAAGATTGTCGATCGTCGTGAGCCCGTTGTCTTCGATATTCTTGAGAATGTGATGAAGGGTCACCCCGTATTCCTCAACCGTGCACCTTCTCTTCACCGTCTGTCCATCCAAGCTTTCCAGCCCAAGATGATTGAGGGTAAGGCCATCCAGCTCCATCCGTTGGCATGTACCGCCTTTAACGCCGACTTCGACGGCGACCAGATGGCCGTGCATCTTCCGCTCTCCAACGAGGCCATCCTGGAGTGCCAGATGTTGATGCTCCAGAGCCACAATATCCTCAACCCTGCCAACGGTGCCCCTATCACCGTACCTTCGCAGGATATGGTGCTTGGACTTTACTACATCACCAAGCTCCGTCCCGGCGCCAAGGGTTCCGGCCTCACCTTCTACGGTCCTGAGGAGGCTATCATTGCCTACAACGAGGGCCGAATCGACGTGCATGCACCTGTCCGCGTTCTGGTCGATGACCTTGATATGAACAATCTTCCCATCCGCCATATCGTTGAGACCTCTGTCGGACGTGTCATTGTCAACGAGGTTATTCCCAACGAAGTCGGATTCTTCAACAAGATTGTTTCCAAGAAGACGCTGCGCGACCTCATCACCTCTGTCATCAAGAGTGTCGGTATGGCCCGTGCCAGCGAATTCCTTGACGGTATCAAGAATCTGGGTTACCGTAAGGCTTACGAGGGCGGTCTTTCCTTCAACCTTTCCGATATCATCATCCCGAAGGAAAAGAAGGAGATTGTACAGCGCGGCCATGATACGGTCGAGGAGATTACCGCCAACTATGGTATCGGTATCATTTCCGAAAACGAACGCTACAATCAGGTCATCGACACCTGGAACAAGGTGAATAAGGACGTGAAGGATGTCCTTATGAAACAGATGACCGAGGCCGACCAGGGATTCAATGCCGTGTTCATGATGCTCGACTCCGGAGCCCGTGGTAGTGCCGACCAGATTGCCCAGCTTGCCGGTATGCGTGGTCTGATGGCCAAGCCCCAGAAGTCCGGTGCCGACACCCGTTCGACTATTGAGAACCCGATTCTTTCCAACTTCAAGGAAGGAATGTCTGTGCTTGAATACTTCATCTCCACCCACGGTGCCCGTAAGGGTCTTGCCGACACCGCCCTCAAGACTGCCGACGCCGGTTACCTTACCCGTCGTCTTGTCGACGTGAGCCATGATGTCATCATCACCGAGGAAGACTGCGGTACACTTCGTGGTCTCACCTGCACGGCTTTGAAGAACGGCGATGAAATCGTGTCCAGTCTTTCCGAGCGTATCTTGGGTCGTGTCAGCGTCCACGACTACTATCATCCCGTCGACGGCCATCTGCTGGTGGCATCCGGCGAAGAGATTACCGAGCCCATCGCTATGGCCATCGAACAGAGTGGTATCGAGGAAATCGAAATCCGTTCCGTCCTCACTTGTGAGTGCCGCCGCGGTGTATGTATGAAGTGCTATGGCCGCAACCTTGCTACCAGCCGCATGGTACAGAAGGGCGAGGCCGTCGGTGTCATCGCCGCACAGTCCATCGGTGAGCCCGGTACACAGCTGACCCTCCGTACCTTCCATGCCGGTGGTATCGCCGGTGGTGCTGCTGCCAACGCCTCCATTGTGGCCAAGAGCGACTGCCGTGTCGACTTCGATGAACTGCGTACCGTAGAGGCTATGCGCGACGGTAAACCCTGCAAGATTGTTGTCAGCCGACTGGCCGAGGTGCGTTTTGTCAACGAAAACACCGATATCGTTCTCTCCACACAGAATATCCCCTATGGTTCCGAACTCTATGTCGGTGAGGGCGAACGTGTGGATTCCGGTACACTCATCGCCAAGTGGGATCCTTTCAATGCGGTAATCGTCACCGAAGACGGCGGTCGTGTGCAGTTCGAAGGTGTCAAGGAAGGTGTGACATTCCGTGTCGAAGAAGACGAAGCTACGGGTCTTTGCGAACGTATCGTCATTGAATCGAAGGAACGTAATGTTGTACCTACCGCACACATCCTTGATGTCGACGGCAATGCCCTGCGCAACTATAACTTCCCCATCAATGGTCATATCGTAGTGGAGGATGGCGCCGAACTCAAACCCGGCGATGTCCTGGTCAAGATACCCCGCGTTACTGCTTCTGCAGGCGACATCACCGGTGGTCTTCCCCGTGTGACCGAACTTTTCGAAGCCCGCAATCCCAGCAATCCCGCTGTGGTCAGTGAAATCGACGGTGAAGTCTCCATGGGGCCTCTCAAGCGTGGCCATCGCGAGATTCGTGTCACCAGCAAACTTGGCGACCACAAGTGTTACCTTGTTCCCCTGTCCAAGCAGATTCTCGTGCAGGAGGGTGACGTGGTGAAGGCCGGTAATCCGCTTTCCGATGGTAGTATCACTCCTTCCGATATTCTTGCCATCAAGGGTCCTACCGCCGTACAGGAATACATTGTCAACGAAGTTCAGGATGTGTACCGCCTCCAGGGTGTAAAGATTAACGACAAGCACTTCGAGGTCATCGTGCGTCAGATGATGCGCAAGGTACAGATCAAGGATCCCGGAGACACCCGCTTCCTCGAAGGCCAGATTGTCGACAAGCTCGACTTTACTGAGGAAAACGACCGTATCTGGGGCAAGAAGGTTGTTACAGATGAGGGCGATTCCGATGTCATGAAGAATGGTATGATTGTCACTGCCCGTAAGCTCCGTGACGAAAATTCACGTCTCAAGCGTCTGGACCGTCGTCCTGTTGTCGTTCGCGATGCAGTTACTGCCACTTCTACCCAGATTCTTCAGGGTATCACCCGTGCAGCACTCCAGACCAAGTCGTTCATGTCAGCCGCTTCCTTCCAGGAAACCACCAAGGTACTCAACGAAGCTGCTATTTCCGGCAAGACCGACTATCTCGAGGGCATGAAGGAGAACGTCATCTGCGGTCACCTTATCCCTGCGGGTACCGGACTCCGTGAGTTCAACCGCATTGTTGTGGGCGATGCCGATGACTATTCGCAGGCCGTCCGTGACCCGATGCGCGACTTCGACCGCGGTTTCGACCGTTCTTTCAACGACAATTATTAAAATACTGGCGTAAGCCATAAGTTTCCCCTAAAGGTCCGCTCACGTGCCGTGCCCAAAGCCCGACGTGGTGCGGACCTTGTTTTTTCCTACACCTCTGTTCTGACTCCTGTTCTCCGCGTATCCTTTATCCGGAGGCGAGAGATTATGGATGGTCTTGCCGGTTCATTTGTACAGGCAAGTGCCGAAATCGTCCGTGACGGGGATGTTGCCGCAGTCCCTATGTAGACGGTTTTCCTCATACATTTGGAAAAACATTTTGAAATACTATGAAAAGATACTTCTCCCTCATTAGTTTCGTCTTTGCCATTTCAGCGTTTGCCGACGATTATCCGGTGAATGCCGGTAAGGATGCTGCCCATACCCATGCCTCGCGTGCGTTGAACAATATCGTACTTGTCTCTCCGAACGACGGGAAACAGTCGCTGCCAGTGTTGCAAAGTACGCAAAAATATCTTTATCACGACCTTTTGACATCCTCCTTTACGGCTCTTCCAGGAGAAACCCTTACCCCTTCGTTCGACTGGAGTGGTACCTGGATGAACGGTTATGTCTATGTTGATTTCGGTAACGATGGCAGTTTTGAGACCGATGTGCTCTCCGATGGCCGTCCTGCCGATGGCAGCGACATTGTGGCTTACAGTTCGTGTAATGGCCGTAACAGTGCCGGAGGGGTTGTCAGCAATGGCAATGTGCTCAATCCTCCTGCCTTCACTCTTCCCGCCGAGCTTCCTGTGGGAGTCTACCGTATGCGCTACAAGGTGGATTGGGACTGTCTCGATGCCGGCGGCAACACGGTTTCCGGCAATGATATTGTCCGCAATGGAGGTGCCATTGTCGACACACGTCTTGTGGTGCACAAGCCGAATGTAACCTTGGCGCTCTATGTCGGTGAGTCTGAGACACCACTTGAAACGAAGTCCGATGTTCCATTCGGAAAGCCATACAGCCTACAGATTCTTGAGGGAGTGCCTGAGGGCAAGTTGGTGCGTTCCGTCCGTGTGCGCCATGGATACGGTCTTGACGGTCCGTCTGAAGTGCACGGTACGCCGCAGTACATCGACGAGACCCTTCCGTTCTTTGCCTTTACCGATGGGATGCTCTCCCTTCCTGCAGCCTTTGTCGACGGTGATGTGCGCGTATATCTTGACCTTGCCGATGCATATTCTCCTCTTGACGAGGCATTGAATACCACACCCTCCGCAGGCGAACGTATCGAAGGCTTTGCACTCAACAGTATCCGTGTTGCAGGTTCCCGTACCCGTACTTTTACAGGTGATACTCCCGATGCCGCCTATGCCGATTTCCGTGCCGGACAGTCCGTGCCCGTGGTGCCGGGAGTGGCTGCCACGCTGACCTGCAGCGGAACGAAGACAGTCGATGGTTCGGCGTCCGTACTGTCTGCTGCCGATGCCACGCTCTATGTCGACCTCAATCGCGACGGACGGTATCAGTCTGCTATTGAAGCTCTCGGTTCCGACGGAGTCTTTACGCTTCCTGCGGCCCTTCCTGCTGGTCTCTATGCCGCCCGTCTGCATTTTGCCGCTCAAGGTGCAATGGCCGACTTTGTCCTTCATGTGCACAATCCCGTTGTGTCCTTGACAGTTGACAGCCCTCATGGCCGTATTCTTGGCAAGACGCTCTATGATGGTTCCGGCAACCGTCTTTCTGGGAAGGGCGTTCCCGAACAGATTTCAGCATACCGTCAGGCCATATTTACAGCCCAGCCATTGGTCGAAGGCTACGAGGCTTCCGAAGTCGAGGTCACTGTCCTTCGTCCCGACGGGACTCTTTCTTGCTTCTCTCCCCGTCTGACCACACTCTCCACCTTCACCCTCCCAGCAGACAGCCTTTATGGCGATGTGACGGTCCGTGTGGAGTATACCCTCCAGGAGGATGCGGCCATGCTCCCTGTGCTTGACGAAGATTTCGATGCGGAACTCCTCGACTCCCAGCTTTGGGGCACCTCCCAGCGTTACAGTGCTGCCTGGAACCGTTTCATCGTCGATGACCCGCGTGTGGCCTATCTCAGCGACGGGCATCTCGTATGCCGTTGCCTTGCCAATCCCGGCGACATTGTGGGCTACGACGGACAGATGATATCCGGTGCAAAGGAGACGCGTGGAAAGTTCGCATTTAACCATGGTTATGTCGAGGCCCGTATCCTCACCACTCCCCATACCGGTAACTTCCCTGCGTTCTGGCTGATGCCGGAAGACCAAAAGGACGGATGGCCGACATGTGGCGAGATTGATATTTGGGAAACCATCAACACCGAGGACCGTGCCTACCATACCGTGCATTCGCATTGGACCTACGATCTCGGTAAGGGTGGAAATGGCGGCAATGAGGCTTGTGTCAATGACGGACAGTGGCATACCTTCGGACTGCTAAAGGAGGCCGACCGACTGACTTGGTATTTCGATGGTGATAAGGTCTTCACTTACAGCAAGTCCACTTCGGCGTCCGAACTCAACCAGGGCCAGTGGCCGTTCGACAAGGCATTCTATCTTATCCTCAATCAGAGTGTCGGTACCGGTTCTTGGGCGGCAGCTCCCGACCCTTCGTTCATTTACGAGACCCGTTTTGATTGGGTTCGCGTCTACCAGACTCCCGACGATGCCGCTGCAGACCACAACGTAACGCTTGGCATTGGGCAGATTACCCTTCCCGACAGCGATGCCCCTGCATCTTCCTCCTCTGTTTGTTACGACCTTGCGGGCCGTCGCATTGTCTCTCCGAAGTCCGGCGACATCTACATCTGTAACGGTCGTCTGATGATGGCTCGATAAGCACTGCATTTATATGGCAATGTGAAAGATGCCGCATTTCCCCCGAAAAGGAGATGCGGCATCTTTTTTTATTCTGTGAAAATCAGAACGCTCAGCCAAATTCGTGTTCTGAAAAAAAGAAAAATGTGTTCCAATTGCGCATTACAATCCCATAGGCTTCAAACTGTACATGCTTTTTATGCCGTGGGGAAGATATATAAAGCGTATCGCTTGTCTGCCGTTTTCGTTGTCGATAATCACACATATGGAAATGCATTAGGCAATGCCCGCGCATCTGTATTATCCCACACCTCGAAGAGAGTGAAAACCGATTTGGATCGTGCAGTTCCCTTATGCATTTTGCTTCTTTTTTGTGCATTTTTACAAGAAAAACGAG
>SFJN01000001.1 GCA_004555055.1 Bacteroidales bacterium
TTTGAGCTATCGCGCAGTAGATTTCTGTCCTGCGAACACGCGCATAGCGGGCTATGTAAGTGTTTAAAGGAGAGAAAGATACAAGTGAGAGCCTAAAAAGCTCTGGAGCAGTGAGCGGAGAGGCTAAGTTTACTTAGACTATCCCGAGTCGCGACAGAGCAAGGCGAAGCCAACTGGCCAAGCATAAGAACACTTCCTAATTGAATAATAAACTAATTTATAGAACATCCCTTCAGTGTATTTCGGGGGAGTCAAAGCGAACAGAGCCTCTCACGTGATATCTTTTTTGCAGATTACCAATCAATAAGTATCAAGAGTATGGAAAAGATTGGATTGTTTCTCTCGCCTCAGACACATTCTGTGTGAACACTACCGGAATATATTCCCCATATCAGTTTGTTTTGGATACCAGGAGAAGGGCCACAGCAAAGGGCGCCTGCGGAACACTCACCGAAATGTGCATTCCGCAGGCGCCCTGCATAGTTTTAAGGAACCCCATTAAGGGGAAACGGAAATCCTGGGTGGAAAGGTACGACCTATCAGCTCCGCGCCTTTACCCCTGCTGGAAATCCTTCTGAATCTCAGCACTTTCCTCACGGGCGACATTGGGTATCGACTTCTTGCCGTTGCTACGGGCATAGCGGCTGACGGAAAGCATCATGCCGAAATACATGGCCGTGATGAGTGTGGAAGTTCCACCGCGCGACACCATCGGCAGCGTCTGTCCCGTGACGGGGAAGAGTCCCACCGCCACCATCATGTTGAGCAAGGCCTGCACCACAAGCAACGTGGCGAGGCCAAGGATGAGAAAGGCCGGGAAATTGTTTTCGCACCGGCTGGCTATTCGCCCTGCCCTGATGTAGAGGATGATGTAGAGGAGCAGCACGAAGGCACAGCCCCCGATGCCGAGCTCCTCGGCAATGATGGCATAGATGAAGTCGGAAAAAGGCTGCGCCAGGAAGTCGCGCTGCACGGAATTTCCCGGCAACACCCCCTTGATGCTGCCATTGGCAACGGCAATGCGCGCGTGAACCTTCTGACGGTTGCCGTCGGTGATGACGAACGAGTCGGCAGGGACACTGGTATCCATATCGTCGTCAGCCACACGATGGTGCCACGTACAGAAGCGGCTCGTCAGCTTCGACTGATAGAAGGGATGGTGTGAATCGTCGGGCAGGCTCCGCAAGGTGAAGAATCCGGCGGCAAAAAGGACAAAAAGTCCAAGTACCAAAGGATAGAACTGCCGCGCCGGGATGCGTCCGAGCCACATCATGACAATGATGACTCCGAAAATCATGAGTGCCGTCGAGAGATTCTGCGTGAAGATGAGACCACAGACAATGCATGTGGCGATGAGGACTGTGGTGATGGCATGGTTGTCTGCCCCATCCTTACGCTGCGACGAGCTGAGGACGAGCGCCACAAAGGCCACAAGGGAACCTTTGGCAAGCTCGCTGGGCTGGAAGGTGACGCCGACTAAGGGGATGGTAAGCCAGCGCGCACCGCCGTTGATGTTGGTACCTCCGAAGAGGGCCCATACAAGGAACACAACGGAGACTGCATACCCTACCAGCGCAAACAGCTTGAAATAACGACAGGGGATATGGTGCACAAAGACTGCCATAACGGTTGCACCGATGAGGAATCCGGCCTGTTTGATAAACGTGGAAAGGAAGTTTGCCTGCCCATAGACCAACTGGCTACCTGCACTGTACACCTCGATGAGACTGACACTGCTGAGCAGGAAGAAGATGGTCCATATGACAAGGTCACCCTTGAAAATCTTCTGTTTCATATAAGGGGGGGGGAGAAAAGGATATGGTGTAATGGAGAAAAGGATATCTTTAGACCCGCCCTATAGCTTGCGTGCCTCTTCCTTGAAAAGCCTTCCGCGATGTCCCATATTCTGGAAAAGGTCGAAGCTGGCACAGCAGGGGCTCAAGAGCACGGTGTCGCCGGCTTGCGCCAATCCTGCAGCGACAGCCACGCACTCCGGCATGGAATGGGTGTCGGCAATGGCTATCCGGTGTTCGGCGGCAAAGTCGTCGAAAGCCTTGTGCAAGGTGCTGTTGTCGGCACCGAGGAACACGATGGCTCGGCACTTACGGGATATCAGGGGGAAGAGCGTGGAATAGTTGTTGCCCTTGTCGGTACCTCCTACAATCAGCACCACGGGTGTGGTCTGCGCTTCAAGCGCAACGTGGCAGGCATCGACATTCGTCGCCTTCGAATCGTTGACATAACGAACGCCATGGGCTTCACAGACAAATTCCAGACGATGTTCCACACCGGGAAACGTCCGCAGGCATTCCTTGACGGTATCGGCATCCACACCTGCCGCCAAGGCTGCCATGGCGGCGGCCAAACAGTTGCGGACATTGTGGCGTCCGGGAATGGAAAGTTCTGCAACGGGAATGGAGAGTTGCGCTCCGTCCTCCATCCTCACCGTCAGACCTTCGGGGACATCGATGCGCATCATGCCGTCGCGGTCGCAACCGAAGCTGCCGTCTTGAGGAGCATCGGTAAAGGGGAGTGCGGTAACGGCATTCCCTTCGGCACGGCGCTTGGCAAGCTCGGAAGCGGCATACTCATCGTCGCGCCAGTAGATGAAACAGTCCTGACGGCGCTGGTTGCGGATAATGCGCATCTTGGAGTCCACATACCGTTGCATGACGTAGCCGTAACGGTCGAGATGGTCGGGGGTGATATTGAGAAGCACACTGATATCGGCACGGAAATCGTACATGGTATCCAACTGGAAGGACGAGACTTCGAGCACCGTCCAGTCGTGTTTCTCCCCTTCGGCCACCTGCAATGCCAGGCTCTTCCCGATGTTGCCGCCAAGAGCGACGCTGAAACCGGCCTTCTGAAGAATATAATAGATGAGTGAGGTGGTAGTGGTCTTGCCGTTCGAACCGGTAATGCAGATGGTCTGTCCATGAAGGAACCTTGAGGCAAACTCCAGTTCACCGATGATGGGGACCTGACGTTCCACAAGGGCCTGCACCACAGGGGCAGTTTCGGGAATGCCCGGACTCTTCACACATTCGTCGGCATCGACAATGCGTGCCATGGTGTGCTGTCCCTCCTCCCACGGCAACTGATGGGCATCGAGCATGGCCTTGTAGGCATCCTTAATGCGTCCGGCATCGGACACGAAGACTTCATAGCCTTTCTGTTGCGCCAGAATGGCTGCCCCGACTCCGCTCTCGCCAGCGCCGAGGACCACAATTTTCTTCATAAATCAACGGATTTTAAGGGTGATGATGGTAAGGGCTGCCAGCAGGACGGTGGTAATCCAAAAGCGTACGGTAATCTTGCTTTCGTGCCATGCTCCCTTAGGCCATCTGCGGAGGATGTAGGTGCTCGTGGGGTCGAGCTGCGAATCGAGGCGGCGGAAGGCATCGTGTATGGGCGTACTCTTGAAAACCCTCACCCGGCGTCCGCTACGCTTGTAGAACCTGAACACCTGGGTCTGGATGATGACACTGAGACTCTCGAAGAGGAACACGCCACAGAGCAGCGGCACCAAAAGCTCCTTGTGGATGATACAGGCCATGACACCGATGGTGCCACCAATGGCCAGACTTCCGGTATCGCCCATGAAGACCTGTGCAGGATAGGCATTGTACCAGAGGAAACCGATGAGGGCACCGACCATGGCACAGATAAAGACTACCAGCTCTTGCGAACCGGGAACATACATGATGTTCAGATATCCGGCAAATTCGATATGGCTGGACACATAGGCCAATATTCCGAGTGCAATGCAGATGATGGCCGAGTTTCCCGCCGCCATACCGTCCATACCGTCGTTGAGGTTCGCACCGTTGCTGACGGAGGTGATGACAAGGAGCACCATCAGCACAAAGATGCCCCATCCGATGGCCTGGCTGTGCGCTCCCGCCCACGAAGCAAGGGAAGCATAGTCGAAATCGTTGTTCTTGACAAAGGGGATGGTGGTCTTCGTGCTTTTGACGGCCTCGCTTTTATATACCACCTCGGTGGTCTGGCCCACACGCTGTGTCTCGATGTTCTCGCGGATGACGGCATCCGGACTCAAATACAGGGTCAGTCCGACGGCCAGTCCCATAAAAGCCTGACCAAGGAGTTTCCATCGCCCGGCAAGACCCTCCTTGTTCTTTTTGAAGATCTTGATGTAGTCATCAAGAAATCCCAAAGCCCCGAACCATACGGTGGTGACAATCATGATGAGAAGATAGATGTTGCGGAGACGTCCGAGGAGGATGACGGGGACGAGTGTGGCGACAATGATGATGATCCCCCCCATGGAGGGTACGCCCACCTTGTCCAGTCCGAAGGGGTCAATGCTGGAATCGCGCGCCGTCTCGCCGATATGCATACGGCGCATGCGCTTGATGTATTTTTCACCGAACCACATGGAGATGATGAGTCCGAATATGAGAGCCAGCAGCGAGCGGAACGAGATAAAGCTCCACATGGCTGAACCGGGGATGCCGTACGACTCGAGGAATCTGAAAAGATAGTACAACATATTCTGGAAAAAGTATGCTATAGGGTATACTGATAGAAAGCATAAAAGCGGAGACATCGGGGACGGGGGAAGGGAGAGTGTGTACGGTCCCCCACTCCGCCAACCGGTCACCAGCGGTGTCAGATGCCGAAAGCCTTACGGATTTCTTCGTGGTCGTCGAAGTGGTGCTTCACGCCCTTGACATCCTGATAAGGTTCGTGCCCCTTTCCTGCCACAAGGATGACGTCGCCTGGCTGCGCCATCATGGCAGCACAACGGATAGCCTCGCGACGGTCGACGATGCTGATGGTCTTCTGCATGTCTTCGTCCGACAGTCCGGCAAGCATATCGTTGATTATGTCCTGCGGCTCTTCGAAGCGGGGATTGTCGCTGGTGATGATGACGCGGTCCGACCGCCGTGCGGCTTCCTGTGCCATGAGCGGACGCTTTCCCTTGTCGCGGTTACCGCCGGCACCGCATACGGTGATGACCTTGCCGCGCCCTGCCACAATCTCGTTGATGCTCGACAGCACATTTTCCAAAGCGTCGGGGGTGTGGGCATAGTCCACAATGGCACTGAAACCTTTTGGACTACGGATGGCCTCGAAACGGCCGTTCACCGGACGCAGGGCGGACATCAGGCGCAGCACCTCGGCGGGATCCATGCCCAGGGCCACAGCGGCGCCGTAGACTCCAAGGAGGTTGCTGACATTGAAACGTCCTACGAAAGCCACACTCACCTCGGTGCCATTGATGTCGAGGAGCATACCCTCGATGCTTTCCTCCACAATGTGTCCGCGCAGGTCGGCCATGGCGCGTGTGGAATAGGTGATGTGACGGGCCGGACAGTTCTGCAGCATGAAGAGTCCGTTGCGGTCATCGATATTGGTCACCGCAAAGGCTTCGGGTGCAAGGGCATCGAAGAAGGCCTTCTTGGCATCGCGATAGTTCTCGAAAGTCTTGTGGTAATCGAGGTGGTCGCGCGTGAGGTTGGTGAAGATTCCGCCGGCAAACTTCAGTCCGCCGATGCGCTTCTGATGGATGGCATGCGAGGAGCACTCCATAAAGGCATACTCGCAACCGTCGGCCACCATTTCGGCAAGGAGGCGGTTAAGGGTGATGGGGTCGGGGGTGGTATGCGTGGCCTCCACCGCACGGTCGCCGATGTAGTTGCAGACGGTGGAGCAGAGTCCGGAGCGGTGTCCGGCAGCGGTAAAGAGTTCGTAGAGGACGGTGGCAATGGTGGTCTTGCCGTTGGTGCCGGTCACTCCCACCAGTTTGAGTTTTTCTGTGGGATTTCCGTAGAAAGTCGTGGCAGCCACGCCGACAGCCGCTTCGGTATCGGCGACCCGGATCAGGGTGATGCCTTCCGGCACTCCGGCATCCCCGAAGATTTCCGACACGGATGCCGACACCAGGAGCGCCTTGGCACCCTGTTCAAGGGCACGGGGAATGTACGAGTGACCGTCGGCCTGCGTACCCTTGACGGCTACAAAGAGGTCGCCGTCACTGACGAGACGACTGTCCATGTTGATGCCCGAAATTTCGATGTCGGGGCAACCGTGAACCTCCATCGGGTTCAGGGCATTGATTATCGCAGAGATTTTCATTAGGTTTTCTTTTGGGTCTTGTTCGTTGTTTTTGCAGTTGTATTGGTGGTCGCCGCCGACTGTTGAGGCTTGGCGGCATTCTGATTTTGTGCTTGCTGTCCATCCGTCTGCGGCTGCGCGGCAACGGACGGATTGTCTTCCGGTTTCGGCGCAACAGGTTTCGGCTTCGATGCCGGTTTCTTTTCAACTGCCGAACCCAGGGTGAGTACCACAGTCTGTCCGCGTCTGACGGACGTTCCGGAGGCGATGCTCTGCTGCTTTACGGTGCCCACACCATGAGGCTTTACCCTCAGCCCCATGCGTTCGAGCCGGTACACGGCATCGCGCAGACCGTAGCCGGTAACATCGGGCATCCGGCCGGCAGGAGTGCGGTCGACGGCAAGACTTGGGCAGGAAAATACGTCGGCCGAATTGCCGCCCCACGCCAGGGACCGCTCATCAGAGGCTCCCCGGTGTTCGACACCGAGTGCGGAGAGGGTCTGCGCTGTAGTGCGCAGATTGCCACCCTTGATCTGGGGAGCGGCCTTCCGGTACTCGGTGGTGTCGCGTGCCTGCTTGAGGTCGGCACGGACATTCCGCGCCCAAATGGTTTCGGCCACTCGCTTGAATACGGGACCACAGGCTGAACCTCCGTAGAGTCCGCGGCCTTCTATGCAGACAATCATGCTGTAAAGCGGCTTGTCGGCAGGGAAGTATCCAACGAACGTAACGAAGCGCGAACCGGTATTTCCCTTGTTACTCCATACCTGGGCCGTTCCCGTCTTTCCGGCAATGCGGAACTTTTTGGTATATGCTGCCATACCCGTACCTCGGTTGCGCTGTACCACACGCATCAGGCAGGCCTGGATTTGCTGCAGGGTGGCGGGCGAACACATCATGTGGTCCTTGCGGTTGGGATGTACGTAAGCCACAGGGAATTTCTGTTCCACCTCGTTGCCTCTGCGCAGTTCGGTGACGAAACGCGGCTTGAGCATCACGCCCCCGTTGGCAATGCCGTTGTAGAAGGCGAGGGTCTGTATGGGCGACAACTGGGTTTCGTAACCGATGCTCATCCAAGGCAACGCCGTTGCCGACCAGTTGAGCCATTGTCCGCGGCTGTTGGTCTTGGGCAGGCGGATGTTCGGCTTCTTGTAGAGCGAGAGCGGAATCTCCAGGTCGGCCTTGATGCCCGTACGGTACAGGGCGTTGACAAATTCTTCGGGATGGTTGTGGTAGCAACGGTCGATGAGTACCGATGTGCCGACATTCGAGGAATGTTCGATGACATCGGCCACGGTGAGGAGCGACGGGAAAATCTGGTGAGAGTCGGACATGTGGGCCCTTCCGAAATAGTAGTGTCCGTTGCCTACGTCGATCGTACTGTTGATGTTCAGCTTTCCGTCCTCAATGGCCGCCATGAAGGATGCCGTCTTGAAAACGGAACCCGGACTGTGGTACGAGGATATGGCACGGTTTTCGTATTCGTTGTATCCTACACCATAGGGGTTCGACATGGAGGCAATGGCCTTGACATCGCCCGTCTTCACTTCCATGAGTATGCAGATTCCCACCTCGGCCTGGAGTTGCTCCATACGTTCGCGGAGCGAGGATGCGACGATGTCCTGCATCCCCACATCGAGTGTGGTCACCACATCACAGCCGTTGACCGCATTGCTGTCGACAAGTTGCAGATAGCGGTTCTGGACCTTCTGTCTGTGTGCCCGACCGTTGCGGCCTTTGAGTGCCACATTGAAGTGCTCCTCAAGGCCTTGCATCTGGTGGTCCGCGTTCTGCGGATTAAAGCTGCCGATGGTAGATGTAGCCAGATTGCCGAAGGGTTTCTTGCGTTTGGGCTCGGCATCCACGTGCACACCGGTGAGAATCTCGCTCTCGCAGAAGAAAGGAAGTTCCTTCAGCTTGCAGTATTCAAGATAGGTGATGAGCCTGGGGGTAATGCGGAAATGCTTTTCGCCGCTGTAGCGCCCGGTAAGGATTTTCTCCTTGAATTCCGACACCGGAGTTTCGGGGAAAAGGCGGTGCAGCCCGTTGCACAAACTGTCGAGCTTAAGGTAGAGGAGCCGGTCACGCCTGAGCTGGTATTTCTGCGTAAGCTGGTCGGTATTGTCCATCACCGTAAAATCCAAGAACACGTGGTATTCGGGCAAGGTCGTGGCCAGCACCTGCCCGTCGGCAGAAACGATGTTTCCGCGCTTTGCAAAAATGGGCACACCTTCTCGCTTGAAGCGCTTGCTGACTTGGAGCCAGTATTTCTGCTGTTCTCCATGCATCATCACAAAGGCTTTGCCCAAAATCAGCGCACCGAGAATACAGAAGAGTGCTATCATCACGAGATAACGTATCTTTACCGCATCGTAGTTGAAACGGAGATGTTTCTTTTTCTTTGCCATAAGAGATCAAATAAACTTTGGCCATTCATAAGGGATTCCAGCTATATACAGCCTCTTCCCCTACTTTCACAACAATAATACAACAATTAGGAAAAAGGACGGAATCTTCCTCCCGACATAAGGGCAGATCATGGAAGTTCCTAAAACCTCGGAGCAATTTGAGAAAGCCGTCGTGGCACACTCTGCAGGAGCACTCCGGAGAGCGCATCCGCGAGTCCGGCGCCCCCACTTACTTCGGAACCTTCAGCGGAAAGGCCTGTTCCGTAGGAATATGAATGGTGGTATCGCGGAGCGACTGCTCGATGTGGGTGCTCAATGTCATTTCCTTCAGCCTGCTCTGTACGGAAAGCGCCTTGTACTGGCGGTCGACAAGCTGCTTGTTCAGCTTGTCGTTCTCCATGCGGGCATTGTCCATCATATAGCGCAATGAGATGTTGACGCACGAGAAGAAGACAATGACAAAGATGAGCATGATGTTGCGAGCCACGATTCCAAGGAGGCTATCGCCACCGAAGACGGCCTGAACGGAAAAGTGTAGGGGAATATCCTCGTCGGTATTGACGTAATCCTGAAGAATCTGCATGAAAGATTTTCGCTTTCCCCCTTCAGATTCCTCATCCGCTTCCTCATCTTCATTCTCCACGTCTTTCCGCGTGTCGGCAGCATTCTCCGGACGAAGCACCTGCTCCTCTCCGGCCTCCCCGTCACCCGCAGTCTTCGACGCATTGTCGTCGGGAGTGACCGCAGATGCGGTGCCGTCAGCGACATCGCCGACGGCTGATATGATGTTCTTTTCGTTTTCTTTCATAAAATGGGCTCTGTAAATTCGCTTTGGCAGATTGCAGAGGATAAAACAAATGCCCGCCCTTGCCTGAAGCCTGTTCAGCACTTTTCGGCAATTCGCAGTTTTGCGCTCCGGCTTCTGGGATTTTCAGCTTGCTCCCTTTCGTCGGGGACGACCATCTTTCCCACGGTCTTCATGGGCACAAGACGGTTTCCGTAGAAGTCCTGCTCCACTTTTCCCTCAATGTTTCCGCTCTTCATGAAGTTCTTCACCATGCGGTCCTCAAGGCTGTGATAAGTAAGTACCACCAGTCTTCCACCGGGACGGAGCACCTTTACGGCACCCTTCAACATTTCCTCGAGGGCATCCATCTCATGGTTCACCTCGATGCGGAGTGCCTGGAACACCTTGGCCATCTCCTTCTTTTCGCGTTCCCTGGGAAGCATGGGACGAATCACCTCCAGGAGCGAGGCAATGCTGCCATAGGGTGCACGCTGGCGATTACGGACGATGGCGGCGGCCATTTTCCGGGCGTTCTTCAGCTCTCCGTACACCTGGAGCACCTTCGAGAGTTCCTCCTCGCTGCAGGTGTTCAGCACATCAGCCGCAGTGGCACCGCCTCGGCCGTTCATCCTCATGTCAAGAGGAGCGTCGAAACGGAAGGAAAACCCGCGCTCTTCGGCATCGAAATGATGGCTCGACACACCCAGGTCGGCGAGTATGCCGTCCACCTTGCCCACAGCACCGTAGTAGCGCATCCAATTGGTGAGATATCTGAAGTTCGAACGTACGAACGTCAGCCGCCCCTCGCCCGCAGGCACATTGGCCTCGGCATCGGCATCCTGGTCGAAACTGTAGAGATGACCGTCCTTGCCAAGCCGTCGGATGATTTCGCGGCTGTGGCCGCCACCGCCGAAGGTTACATCCACATAAATGCCATCTTCAGTAGGCAGGAGCCCGTCCACACTCTCGCGCAGCAGAACCGGTATATGATAAGTAGGGCAAATCACAGTGTACTGATTTATTGACAGTTAACTAAAAAACGTTGAAGCGTTGCTTAATTCGTCGGCAAATTTAGTCAATATTTGGCGTTCTGAGTAAAAAAAAAGGCTTTTTTTTGTAAACAGCAAAAAAAAGCGTAACTTTGCGGCTGGAACAAAGGAACAGAACTCAGAATGCTTACAGGCATAACAACCCATGGCAACATTGCCCCACCCCGGGCTTTACCCCAAGGCCATGCGGCACCGCAACAGATTCCTTTGCCGACCACGATTCAAAAACATTCTAAATATCTATTATGGCACACAAAGCACTCCTTATGATTCTCGACGGTTGGGGAATCGGCAACGAGGGCAAGGGCGACGTCATCTTCCAGACCCCGACACCCTACCTCGACTATCTCAACGCGAACTATCCTCATTCCGCCCTTCAGGCCAGCGGCGAAAACGTCGGACTCCCCGACGGTCAGATGGGTAACTCCGAGGTGGGACACCTCAACATCGGTGCCGGCCGCATCGTATACCAGGACCTCGTGAAGATCAACCGCGCCTGCGCCGACGGCAGCATCCTCCAGAACCCTGAAATCGTCAATGCATATTCTTACGCCCGCGACAACGGAAAGGCTGTACACCTCATGGGCCTCACCTCCACCGGCGGCGTGCACTCGAGCTTCGACCACATCCTCCGCCTTGTGGACATTTCCAAGGAATACGGTGTGGAAGACCGTACCTTCGTTCACTGCTTCATGGACGGCCGCGACACCGACCCCAAGAGCGGTAAGGGATTCATCGCCGACCTCCAGGCACACTGCGAGCGTCAGGGCGCACACATCGCCAGCATCGTCGGACGATTCTACGCCATGGACCGCGACAAGCGTTGGGAACGTGTGAAGGTGGCTTACGACCTCCTCGTGAAGGGCGAAGGCAAGAATGCCACCGACATGGTGGAAGCCATGCAGCAGAGCTACGACGACGGCGTGACTGACGAATTCGTACTCCCCATACACAACGCCACCGTGGACGGAACAATCAAGGAGGGCGACGTGGTCATCTTCTTCAACTTCCGCAACGACCGCGCCAAGGAACTCACCATCGTCCTCACCCAGCAGGACATGCCCGACGCCGGAATGACCACCATCCCCGGTCTTAAGTACTACTGCATGACACCCTACGACGCCAGCTTCAAGGGAGTGCACATCCTCTTCCCCAAAGAGAACGTCACCAACACCCTCGGCGAATACATCGCTTCTAAGGGACTCCACCAGCTCCACACCGCCGAAACGGAAAAATATGCCCACGTCACCTTCTTCTTCAACGGCGGACGCGAAACGCCCTTCGAGGGTGAGGACCGCATCCTTGTAGCAAGTCCCAAGGTGGCTACCTACGACCTCAAGCCCGAAATGAGCGCCTACGAGGTGAAGGACAAGCTCGTCGAGGCCATCGGCACAGGAAAATACGACTGGATTGTCGTGAACTTTGCCAACGGTGACATGGTAGGACACACCGGAATCTATGAAGCTATCGAGAAAGCTGTGACCGCTGTCGACAACTGTGTCCACGATGTCGTGGAGGCTGCCAAGGCCAACGGCTACGAAACCATCATCATCGCCGACCACGGAAACGCCGACAACGCCGTGAACGCCGACGGTTCGCCCAACACCGCACACTCCCTCAACCCCGTTCCTTTCATCTATGTCACCGAAAACAAGGCTGCCAAGGTGAAGGACGGCGTCCTCGCCGACGTGGCTCCCTCAATCCTCCACATCATGGGACTGGAACAGCCCGCCGAAATGACCGGACACTGCCTCATTGAGGATTAAGGACTGACACCGAAACCATAGGCTGACAGACAGGGAATGCATGGCAGATGATGCCGGAGAGCCCTGCCGAAAAACCACGACAGCCACCAACAATCGGAACTGCCCGACCTGCAAAAGGCCGGGCAGTTTTTTTTGTTTTCCACCCTCTTCTATTGTATTCCACCCTCCATGCCTGCAACGTGCTGCACCTTGCCTCCAAACGACGGCACATGCCATAGCGGCAAATTCCCACACGATGTAACTGTTATGGAAGAAAACAGGCCATACAAAGACAAGGACGCTACTTCACAAAAGGGTGCAAAACGCGGAAAAGACAGAAGCGAGCAAGGAGTGTGCAATATTCCGGACTGCCGCTTCCGACGTCTTTTGGAACGTCCGGAAGAGCTCCGATAATGGGGCGAGAAGGCCATCGGAAGCCACAAGGGTCTGCCCTGGTCCGAAATATCGCAAAATAGGAGCATCAGCCGTTTTCCGGACGTTTTCGGGCATTTTCAAGGCGTTTTTCCGCCGGAAAAGCAGAAACATCGGACTTCTTTGGGGTAAAGTGCCGAGGTTTTGCATCAAAAGTGCCGTGGTTTTCCTCAAAGAAGTCCGATGTTTTGAGGCAAAAACACCGCGCATTTTGGCATTTTCCCCTCTTTTCCGGCTGTTTTCAAGCCACAGCACGATGTGATTACGCGCATTTTTCGCCTTCTCAAACAGCAACTTTGATATATTTAGATTGCAAAACAACAAAATTAAGCCCAAAATCCGCTCCAGAACGGACACCGAAGTCTGTCAAAATTTTTGAAGGTCGGAGACAGTTTTAGAGGGACAAGGAAAGCCGTTTCCGACGTCAGAAAACGAAAAGTGTGCAATCGGTTTTAGGCTGTATTGGCGACGTACGGTCCGACCATGGCCCGGCCTCGAAAGGCTGATCACGGAGAACGGCTCCGACCTTCAGGAAAGAAAATGACCGCAAAGCCTCAAAAAACCGCAGCAAAAATTGCCGCTTTCTGTGGTGAAATGCGTAACTTTGCCCACAGAAATCACCCGCTTTCACACTATGAAAAAACTCAACCACCTTTTGGCATGGCTCATCATGCTATGTTGCGCTGCAGCCTTCTGTGCCTGCAGCAAGGAGAAAGCCCCGGAAGAAAGCCTCGACCTGCGCTTCCACAACGGAAAATTCCGCATCGCACAGTTGACCGACATCCACTGGGGTGACGAGACTTCCGACACCGTACTCAACTCCATGCTTATCGAGACCGTGGCAAACGAGCAAAAGCCCGACCTCTTTGTCCTCACCGGCGACATCGTCACCAGCGGCGATGCCCGTAAAGGCTGGCAAAGGTTGCTCGGAATACTCGAGACCACACGCATCCCCTATGCCGTTTGCATGGGCAACCACGACGGCGAGGCGCAACCCGGATTCCCTGCCGACAGCGTGCTCGCATGGCTCAGAAGATGGGGAAAGCACTGCATCAACCTGCACCCCATGCCCAACATCCACGGCTTCAACAGCGCCATCCCCGTCCTCGGAGAGAGCGACGACAGCGTACGGAACGTCATCTACTGCATCGACTCGAACTCCTATCCTGCCGACAGCGCACTGCTGCGCTACAGCGACTACGACTGGATACACCCCGACCAGATAGAATGGTATGTGGAGGAAAGCCGGAAATTCGCCACGGCAAACGGCGGAAAACCCGTGCCCTCACTGGCCTATTTCCACATTTGCGTACCAGAATACGCGGAAATCATCAAAGACCCGTTCACCTACGGCATCCATGGCGAAACCTGCTGCCCACCCTCCGTCAACAGCGGATTTTTTGCAAGGGCATTCATGCAAAAGGACATCATGGGCATGTTTGTCGGACACGACCACAGTAACGACTTCGTAGGCCAGCGCTCGGGAATCTGCCTGGCATACGGACGGCAGTCGGGAGTGATGGCCAACTCACCGAGAGCACCCATGGGAACACGCATCGTGGAACTCACCGAAGGCCGTCGGGCGTTCCGCACCTGGATTGTCACGCTGCAAGGTGAAGAACCGGCATACCACTACCCCATGGGCTACCTCGACGGACAATGCCGCGAAGTGCTCCCGGCCACACCCTTCGAACCACGGAAAAAGGGCGTAGCCTACACCATGTACAGCGACCCGGATGCCAAGGATGTGCAGACCATGCTCGAACGGGGAGTCACCTTGGGACACGGAACATGGAGCAACGTCGACCGCTGGGCGAAAGTTCCCGAGGACCACTTCGGACTGGCATTCCAAGCTATGCTGCGCATTGACGAGGCTGCCCCGTACCGCTTTACCCTCATCTCAGACGACGGGAGCAAACTCTACATCGACGACCAGCTGATTGTCGACAACGACGGCTCGCACAGCGTCTGCGAACGCTCGGGATTCGTACGCCTGGCCAAAGGATTCCACCGCATGCGACTCGAATACTTCGAGGACACCATGGGCAGCACACTCTCGCTGAAATACTGCACGCCCAACATGGACGAACGCCGTGTACCCGACGACGTGCTGTTCCTGGCCGAATAAACACACAGCCACACATAGCCCCATTTATTCCTGCCCCGACAGCCCCGTCGGGAGCCTTTCCACACCCGGTCCGCCAACGATGACGCTGGAGGGACCGGGTGTGGCCTGCAAATGCCAGAGCCCAAAGATTCAGCCCTGCCACGGAAACAAAATACGGGGTTTTGCCCTCTCATTATTAATTTTTAACATTCCAACCACCGATATTTTCGGTAAAAAACACTAAATTTGTAGCCATAACCACGCGGACACCCCATACGGAATGCCCTTCTTTAACCTTACAACCATGAAAATCAATCCGCACCTTGCCCACCTTATCCACAAATCGGCAAAGATCTACGGCGACCGTACCGCACTCAAATACAAGGACTACGATGAAGGGAAATGGCTCAGCGTGAGCTGGAAGCAATTCGACTATTTCGTCAGAATGACGAGCGTCGCCATGTTGCATACCGGCATCAAGCCACAGGAAAACATTGCCATCTTCTCGCAGAACAAGCCGGAATTCCTCTACGCAGAATTCGCCGCTTTCGGCATACGCGCCGTAACCATACCCTTCTATGCCACCACAAGTGCGGCACAGGTGAACTATATGGTCAACGATGCTCAGATACGGCTGGTGTTCGTCGGCGAACAGCAACAGTACGACACCGTATTTTCGGTACTCGCACTATGCCACTCGCTGGAACACATCGTCATCTTCGACCGCAAGGTGAAACGGTCCGAAAACGACCACCTTTCCGTATATTTCGACGACTTCATCAAACAGGGCGCCAGCGATGAAAGCCTCATGGCGGAATACCACCGCAGGCAGGACGGGGCAAACTATGAGGACACGGCAAACATCCTCTACACATCGGGGACTACCGGCGTGTCGAAAGGCGTCATCATCACCCACTCACAATACCGTGCCGCACTCGCCGCACACCACAAGACCCTCGACGTCAGCGAGAAGGACCTCATCATAAACTTCCTTCCCTACACGCACGTCTTCGAGGGGGCATGGACCAAACTGTGCCTGACATGCGGTGCCACACTGGCTGTCAACCAACGGCCACAGGACATTCTGCAGTCGCTGCAGGAAGTCAGACCCACATGCATGTGCTCCGTGCCGCGGTTCTGGGAAAAGGTTTTCCTTGCCGTTCATGAAAAGGCGGAAAAGAGCAGCCCCATACAACGCAAGCTCATACTCGACGCACTGAAAACGGGAGGAGAATATTGGGAGAAATACAAGTCGAAGGGCATACCCGCACCAATCGGCCTCAAGCTCAAACACGAAATGTATGAGCGCACCGTCGTCAAGCTCCTCCGCAAGACCCTGGGATTCGACCGCCCGAACTTCTTCCCCGTAGCCGGCGCGGCCGTAATGCCCAAGATTGAACGCTTCGGACATGCCGCCGGATTCAACCTCATCGTCGGATACGGACTCACCGAAACCTGTGCCAGCGTTTCCTTCGACCGCACAGGCGAACGCGTGTCGCTCGGCTCCATCGGACGCCCGCTACCGGGAGTGGAAGTAAAAATCAGCGAAGAGGGCGAAATTCTTGTCAAAGGTCCTACCGTCACGCCGGGATACTACAACAAGACCACCGAAACACTGGCAGCATTCACCGCCGACGGTTGGTTCAAGACTGGCGATGCCGGATATATCAAGAACGGAGAGCTCTACATTACCGAACGCATCAAGGACCTCTTCAAGACCTCGAACGGAAAGTACATCGCCCCACAGCTCATCGAGGGCAAACTCACCATCGACCGCTACTTCGAACAGACCGTCATCATTGCTGACCAGCGCAAATTCGTCTCTGCGCTCATCGTACCCAATTTCGCCGCCCTCAAGGAATGGGCCGAGAGCCAAGGCATTGCAGGACTCTCGAACGAAGACCTGTGCCGCGACAAACGCGTCATCAAATTCATCGGAGAACGCATCGACACCTTGCAGCAGGACCTCGCGCACTACGAACGCATCAAAAGGTTCACACTCCTGCCCCAACCCTTCACCATGGAAAACGGTGAACTGACCAACACACTGAAAATAAAACGTCGCACCGTGTATGCAAACTATGCTGCTGCCATTGATGCGATGTACGCCGAATAATACGGTGGGACCTATAGATTACCACCGCAATCCACAAACAAAAAGATGGGTTACGTTCTGACAAATCCGGCCACGCCCTGCCGTCAACTGACGGTATCATGGGGGGGGGACACGCTTACTTCAGGTATCTGCCAGAACCGACTAACAGGACCCAGCTCACCGAAAATGATTACACAAGAACAATACAAAGAACTACAGGAACGTGTAGCGCAACTGCACCGCTACCTCGACATCGACGCCAAAATCATGCAGCACGAGGAGGAACAACTCCGTACGCAGGACCCGGAATTCTGGAACGACCGCGAACGTGCCGAAGAACAGATGAAACTCGTCAAAGGCCTCGAAAAATGGATCAACGGATACAACGAGGTCTGCACACTCACCGAAGAGGTGGAACTCTCGCTGGAATTCTACCGCAACGAGATGGTCAGCGAAGAGGAAGTGGACGAAAGCTACGCAAAAGCCCTCAATGCCATTGAGGCGCTGGAACTGAAAAACATGCTCCGCGAAGAGGAGGATGCCATGGCATGCGTACTGAAAATCAACTCCGGCGCGGGAGGAACCGAAGCACAGGACTGGGCACAGATGCTCATGCGCATGTATCTCCGCTATGCCGAACAACACGGTTACAAGACCACCATCGCCAACCTCATCGACGGCGACGAGGCCGGCATTAAGACCGTCACCATGGAAATCGAAGGCGACATGGCCTACGGTTACCTGAAGAGCGAAAACGGCGTGCACCGCCTCGTCCGCGTAAGCCCCTACAACGCACAGGGAAAACGCATGACATCCTTCGCCAGCGTATTCGTCACGCCCCTCGTGGACGATACCATCGAAGTCTATGTCGACCCCTCACGCATCAGCTGGGACACCTTCCGCTCAAGCGGCGCTGGAGGACAGAACGTCAACAAGGTGGAAACGGGAGTACGTCTGCGCTACCAATACGTTGACCCCGAGACCGGCGAAGAGGAGGAAATCCTCATCGAAAACACCGAAAGCCGCAAACAGCTGCAGAACCGTGAAAACGCCATGCGACTGCTGCGCTCGAACCTCTACGACCGGGAACTGAAACGCCGACAGGCTGCACAGGCAAAGATTGAGGCCGGGAAGAAGAAGATTGAATGGGGTTCGCAGATACGTTCCTACGTCTTCGACGACCGCCGCGTAAAGGACCACCGCACCAACTTCCAGACTTCGGACGTGGGGGGCGTGATGGACGGCAAAATCGACGGCTTCATCAAGGCTTACCTCATGGAATTTGCAGGAACGGAAAACGCCTGATTCCCAGGCACCGCAAACGTTTCGCCCCTTCTGAACCGGAAGAGCATGAGACAGACTGTGCATAAAGAGCGCATAAACCTTTTACCTTAAAAATAAAAACCTAAAACACACATACTATGTCACGCAAAGCACCCAAGAAATACGACCGCCAACCCAGCCAGAAGGTAACCGCAGCAGAAGAGCGCCAGGCACGCCGCGTCATCAACGGCATCGTCATCGCACTCATCGCCATAATGGTGATTACCGTCCTCGTATACAAGTTCCTGGAATAGAAAAATTCGCCCCCCGGAACGACAATGGCAATGGAAATCGAACGGAAATTCCTCGTTACGGGGGATTTCCGACCTTATGCCATCTCAAGGCACCGCATTGTCCAGGGCTACATCTCCGCCCGCAGCGGACGTACCGTACGCATACGCCTCTACGACGACAACGCCTTCCTGACCATCAAAGGACCGTCCTTCGACGGCGGACTTTCACGGCATGAGTTTGAATATGCCATACCCAAGGAAGACGCTCCGGCGCTCCTCGCCCTCTGCGAAGGCGGCATCATCGACAAAACACGATGGCTCATACCCGCTGGCGAACGCACTTTCGAGGTCGACGAGTTCCACGGAGACAACCAGGGACTGGTGGTGGCTGAGATAGAACTCGGAGATACCGACGAAGAGTTCCCACGGCCGGAATGGCTCGGAGAAGAGGTCACCGGACAACGGCGCTACTACAACTCGCAACTCCGGGAAAAGCCCTTCTGCCAATGGGCTGACCACAACTGCCCGTCGGCACGTTGACCACCAAAGCAATCTACTACCAGAAAACCGACCCGAATCCCCACTATGCGCATCATCATCAATCCCCGTTATGCCTATCTGAGGGATTACCTTGAACATATTGACGAACACTTCGACCGCGAAGGTCATGAGATACACCGCGACCGCAACGTCATCCGCACACTGCAGGTCGAGGGCCTTACGCTCTGCGTCAAACGCTACAGCAGGGTGTCGCTACCCGCAAGAGTGGCCACAAAACTGCGCGTCCGCACCTCCCGAGCACGAAAAGCCTACGTCAGTCCCCTCCTCCTCAAGGAACGGGGATTCGAAAGCCCGGAACCCGTGGCCTTCGTTCGCTACAACCGCGGACTGATTGACTCTGTCAGCTACTTCGTCTGCCTCCACTCGGCATACCGCTATTCCATGGCCGACATCATGACGCTCGACGAGGAGAAACGCCGCGAAGTCACCGAAGCTTTCGCAAAATATGCTGCAAATCTCCATACCGACGGATTCCTGCACCGCGACTTTTCGGCCGACAACATTCTCTTCGACTTCATCGACGACGCGCTTTCCTCGCGCATACACTTCTCGCTCATTGACACGAATTCCATGCGCTGCGGCAGGAGCGTCGGACTAAAGAAGGGCTGCGCAAACTTTGCACGGCTTGCCGGCGACGAGCACTTCTTCAGGCATCTTGCTGAATGCTATGCCAAAGCCCGCAATGCCGACGTGGACGAATGTACCGAACTCATTCTCAAAGCACACCGGAACTACCTGCAACGCACGGGAAAATAAGACGTACGGCAGAATAAAACACAGACAAAGCCCGCCATCACGCACTGAAGCTGATGGCGGGCTTTGTATTATATATATGTACTATAAGATATATCTGCACAGGGCTTACTTCACCGCAGGCTTGAGATAATCGTCGAAATAACGGGTAATGCGTTCATGAAGATGAATCATGTCCTGGCCCATCATGTTGTGGTCCTGACCGGGATATACGAAATAATCGGGCTGCACACCGGCATCCTCACAGGCACGGAGGAAGGCCAGGCTATGCTGGAGCAGGCAAGTACGGTCGTTGTAACCTACAATCACCTGCAGACGGCCTTTGAGGTTCTTGGCCTTGTTGAGCAGACTGCTGGAGGCATAGCCTTCGGGATTCTCCTGAGGAGTGTCCATATAGCGTTCGCCATACATCACCTCATAGAATCGCCAGTCGATGACAGGACCGCCGGCAACACCCACCTTGAAGACATCGGGATAGGTACACATGAGGTTGGTGGTCATGAAGCCGCCGAAGCTCCATCCGTGCACACCGATGCGGTCGGCATCTACATAGGGCAGGGTCTTTAGGAAATTCACACCCTGCATCTGGTCGAGCATCTCCACATCTCCAAGATGACGGTGCGTACAGCTCTCGAAGTCGAAACCGCGATCACCGCTTCCACGCCCGTCAATGATGAAGAGGATGTAGTCGCGGTTGGCCATATAATATTCCCAGGGGCGGGCCTGATAGTTCCACGACTCCTTGACGTTGGTGGCATGAGGACCGCCGTAGACATAAACTACCGTGGGATATTTGCGGGCAGGATCGAATCCTACAGGCAGCACGAGGCGGTAATAGAGCGGTGTCTTCCCGTCGGCAGCAGTAAGTGTGCCGCCCTTGACCTCGGGCATACTGTATTCACGCCACGGGCTTTCGCACTCCTGAAGGGTCTGCATCAGCTGGGGACGGGCAGTGGCACGGAGTTCCATACGACGGAATACGTCCGGTTTCGACCAGCGGTCGGTATAAAGCGTACCGGCAGGCGAAAGGTTGGCACGGTGCACACCGACACCGTTGTCAAGGAGCGTGCGACGACCGGTATTGAAGTCCACACTATAGACATTCTCACGGATGTGTCCGCTCTCGTTGGTCACCAATATCAGACTGCGTGTAGCCGTGTTGAATCCCAGCAGTTCAAGGTCCTCATAGGCACCGGAGGTCAACTGACGCTCCTCGCTGACACGGAGCTTCCCGTCCGTTTCCTCCATATGGAATACATAGAGATGGTTAAAACCGTCGCGCTCGCTCTGATAAATGAACCTCGAAGCGTCCCAGGGAACGAAGGAAAGCGGGTGCTGGGGCTCCACGAAACGGGCATTCGTCTCGGTATAGAACACACCTACACGCTCGCCGGTCTGAGCGGAATAGGCAACAAGTTCGCATTTGTCCTGGCTGCGGGGCAGCTCCATAAGGAAGATATAACGCTCGTCGGGCGACCAGGAAACGTTGGTAAAGTAGCGGTCGGTGGGGTCTCCGGCATCCAAATACACGGTCTTTCCGGTAGCGGGGTCAAACACCCCTACCGTCACCTTATGGCTGGTCATGCCTGCCATGGGGTACTTCTCGGGAGCAAGCTGCGCAATCTGTGTGGTGCTGTCCACCTCAATGTCCACAAGGGGAAAGTCGGTCACCATGCTCTGGTCCATACGGTAGAAGGCAAGGAACCGACCTTTAGGGCTCCAGAAGGTACCCTTTTCGATGCCGAATTCATTGCGATGAACAGAGGTTCCGTAAAGCAGGTCACGCGAACCGTCGTGCGACACCTGCAGGTCCTTGCCGTCGGCTGTACGGACATAGAGATTATAGTCCTTGATGTAGGCCGTACTGTGGGATGCTGCACAGAACTCACGGTAGGAAGTGCCGCGCAAAGCAGGCTGCATCCAGGTTATCTGCCGGCGTTTCCAGTCGTATTCAAAGAGATTCTTGTCGCTCTGAAGGCGGACCACAGTCTGCTTTCCACCCTTAAAAGCGGCATACTGAAGGGTGCGGAGCGTATCTTCGGGCGAGGCGGCACGGAGCACCGCATTCACCTCGTCGCGGTTGAAGAGGAAAGCCTTGGAGGATGCCACGGCACGTCCGCGGCTGTCGGCCATCAGCGAACAGGTATCTACCCCGGTGCGCACCAGACTCTCGCCCCACCATGCCGTGGAAATGTGTTCGGGCTGCAGGGTCCAATACTTGTTTCCGCCCCACATGAGTTCGTCAAGCGTGGGATTCTTCAGTGTCTGTGCCATAATGAAAGCAGGGAAAAGCAGTGCAATGACTGCAAAAAGATTTCTTTTCATGACAGTGTCTTCAAACGTATCTGTGAATAAGGTATAAGCTATGAAATGCCGCCCATGCGCTTTTGTCGTGCATGGGCGGGATGTATAGGAATAGGTATCCCAAGGATTCTCATCGGAATTCCGGTACTACATCATCTGTCGCGACGCGGGCCCTTGAAACCGGACCGGCCTCCACGGGCTCCCTTGAAGTCGTCGCGACTGCCTTTTCCGCCTTCGCGCCGGTCGGCACGCCGGTCATTGCGGTCGCGTCCTGCAACGGACTGTCTGCGCTCGCGGCTCTGCTGCTCCTCGAAGTTGCGGTGACGGTTGCGGAGATTACGGTAATGTGCCGCCATTTCCTCGTCTTCGAAGAAATCCTCCGGCCGCTGACGCTCGGAAGCAGCATTGTCATCGCGCTCACGACGACGGTTCTTGAAATCGGGATCAAACTTGCGACTGAACTCACGTTCGCGTCCGTCGCGACGGCGTTCGCCCTGACGGCGGAGGTCTTCGTCCGTCTTGAGGATGCCGCCATCACCACGGAAGGATTCCATCTTTCCGCTGAAAGTGACAAATCTGCGGACCTCGCAGTCAAGAGCGCCGTTCTGCAGGGCAATGCTTTGCGAAGGCTTCAGTCCGAGAGCATCGAAGAGTGCCTCCTTGCTGCAGATAATCCATGCCTCATTTCCCGTAAAATCGTGCTTGAGTTTGCGGCCAAGCGTACGGTAGATGGCGGTAATGTCCTCGGGATGCAAGCGCTCGCCGTAGGGCGGGTTGGTAATCATCAGACGACGGGGCTGCTCACTTCCCTCGGGAACTTCGGGAAGGGCAAAGTCGCGGATGTCGCGCTGCTCCACGGTGACATAGTCAGCCACGCCGGCAGCCTTCACGTTTTCGAGGGCGGCCCTTACGGCATTGTGATTGAGGTCGTAGCCATAAATATGGTGATTGAATTCGCGTTCCTGGCTGTCATCATCGTAGATTTCGGCCAAAAGGTCGGCATCGAAATCCTTCCAGTTCTCAAATCCGAAACGTTTACGGAAGATTCCGGGATGGATATTGCGGGCCATCAATGCCGCTTCGACAAGGAAAGTACCGCTACCGCAGAAGGGGTCGACAATGTCGCAGTCGAACTTCCAGCCGCTCATCTTGATGATTGCAGCTGCAAGCACCTCATTGATGGGTGCTTCGACGGTAGCTTCACGGTATCCACGCAGATGCAGGCTTTCGCCGCTCGAGTCAAGCGAGAGGGTACATACGTCCTCTGCGATGTGGATGTTGAGGCGAAGCTGCGGATTTGCCACGCTGACATTGGGACGCTTCCCTTCGCGCTCCACGAAATAGTCCACAATGGCATCCTTTATCTTGTAGGTGACGAAGCGGGAGTTGCGGAAAGTGGTGCTGTAGACGGTAGTATCGACGGAGAATGAGGTAGTAAGGTCGAGATAGTCCGCCCAATTGATGCCTTTTACAGCCTGATATACCTCGTCAGGGTCGCCGGCCTTGAAATGTTTGATGGGTTTGAGGATACGTACAGCGGTGCGAAGACAGAAGTTCGCACGGTACATCATACGCTTGTCACCGACAAACGACACCATGCGGCGGCCAATCTGAATCTCGTCGGCACCGAGTTCGGTGAGTTCCTGCGCCAACACCTCTTCAAGACCTTGGAAAGTCTTGGCAATGAGTTCAAAAGTTTCCATTAAAAAGATGGGAGAAATGGGAATGTGGAAGTGATGGAGCAACATACGTCGCTCCCGGGAAAGGATAACAGAAAATGCATTGTCAGAAAACGCATTGCCACCCTGCCTCATGACATCATCGGTGAGATGCAGGAACAGCATGACAAATCAAGTGACAAAGGTACGGCAAAAGGCTGAAAACTACAAACTTTGCACCGCTTTTCTGCTAAAAAAACTTAACTTTGCATCTGATGGCGGGAAATTGTTTCCTCGGAACTGCCATCGTCCGCAACTCGCATTTACAGACAGAAAACTCGGAATCATCCCCAAAACATGACCATCCTAACCTTTACGCTCATCATGCTCCTGGCAGCATACGGTGCCGGACTCCTGGGAAGTCTGACGGGACTTGGCGGCGGCGTTGTCGTCATCCCCGTACTGACACTATGCTTCGGTGTCGACTTTCACTATGCTGTCGGTGCCGCTCTTGTGGCCTCCATCGCCACTTCCAGCGGTTCAGGTTCCGCCTACGTCAAAGAAGGCATTACGAACATCCGCCTGGGCATGTTCCTGGAAATTGCTACCACCCTCGGTGCAGTCGCAGGAGCCCTTGTCGCCGTATGGCTGAACAACAATGTCATTGCCGTCATCTACGGTCTTGTCCTCATCCTTACGGGTACCATGCAGTTCGTAAAGAAACAGGACCACACGGGCATCAAAGGCTCGGAGGCGGCCCGACGTCTGAAACTCTTCGGCACATGGCCTCAGAAGGACGGCAGTGAAAAGGCTTATGAGCTGAAAAACGTAGGACGCGGATTCAGCGTGATGGGCATTGCCGGCATGCTAAGCGGAATCCTCGGCATCGGTTCCGGAGTGCTCAAGGTGATTGCCATGGACAACATGATGAAGGTTCCTTTTAAGGTGAGCACTACGACTTCGAATTTCATGATGGGCGTTACGGCGTGTGCCTCGGCGGTAGTTTACATCCAGCGCGGCAATATCGTCCCCGGCATTGCCTGCCCCGTGCTCATCGGCGTACTGTTCGGTGCCCTCACAGGTGCCCGACTGCTGAAGCGTCTTGATGTAAGGATGCTCCGTAAGGTCTTTGCCATCGCCGTGTTTATGGTGGCAGCCAATATGATATACATGGGCCTCACCGGTAAGTTCTGACCCCCAGCCCACCCCATTATTCCCTGACTATGGCAAAGAAAGTTTCTGACCTCCAGTTGCTCATTGCGCACACTCTCCGCCTCGGCGTTGGCCTCGCCGCCTTCATCGCCGCAGTGGGAGGCATCGTCTATCTGATACAGCATGGTGCAGATGCCATGCCCGACTACACCCGGTTCAGCTATACCGACCCGGAATTCCATCCCGCTGACTACACCACCCTCGACGGGATACTCAGCGGTATAGGGGAGATGAACTCCCGCTCCTGGATACAGACCGGTGTGATTGTGCTGATTCTCACCCCCGTGATGCGTGTCGTGCTCTCGCTTTTCGACTTTCTCCGCGAACGCGATTGGCTCTACGCTGTCATTACCTCCGTAGTACTGGCCGTAATCATAGCCAACTCCCTGGAGTTTCACCTCTGACACGGTCTTCCCCTGCCCCACGGCACGGAGGGTCCGGAGGGCACGGGCATACGGCACGCCCCCATCGCAGACTACTGTATCTGCAATGGGGGCGTTTCTTGTGTCAGGTGGTGCGCTATGAATCTCCACCGTCAAAAAGTTTTACAGCCGTCAAAGGGGAAAGGTGTTCACGCACCGCCCTGGCAGCACGTCAGAAGGTGGCACGGAGCATGAAGCGAATACCCCAACGCTGGGTGTCGCCGTAAATGCTCGAGGCATCGTTGACATAGGTGAAACGATGGACATACTGAATCCACAGAATCTTGAAGATGTTATGGATGCCAACAAAGGCCTCGACATAGGGTTTCTTCGGATCCATCACTTGTGTCTGTTGCTGATAGGCTCCGGTAGCGGGATTGAAGCGTGAGGGGAAATAGTAGATGTCAGTACGGTTACGGTTCTTCTCAAGATAGGGATTGTTACCGTCGGTGACATGGCCCCAAAGGCAGTTCACACCGAAATACTCGCGCCATTTGAGGCGTCGGATGAGGGGAATGCGGTTGAGGATTTTGCCGTTGAGGTCCCATTGCGTCATGAGTGAAACGTAGCGGTCGTTGAGAAACTCCATATTCTTGATGAGCATGAACATATTGTCCTCGCGGATGTAGCTGGTGTTTGCCCAAGGAGCACAGAGGAGGGGGAAGGGAACCTTGTTCCACTGTGCACCGGCCTTCAGACGAGTATCAATCTTTCCCCACGACTTCACCCACCAACGCTTGTAGATTTCCACCTCCGTATTGTTGTAGGTGACATCGCTCCAGACGCCCTTGACACCCACCGTATGGGAAATGGCGAAGAGCGGGGCATCCTTGTTGACCAGGATTCGGCGCTGTTTGGTGTTCAGGAATTCAGCACCCGGCTGCCATTGGAAGGAGAATGTGAAGTCGGTGGTGGTGAGATAGCGGCGGTTGAGCTGTGCAAGAGTGGCATCGCCGGCCTCGGGGATGAGGGATGTACCGGGCGCAAGATCGATGACGCCGAAGGGACGTGCAGAATAGGTGCCGTCGTCGAGCTTCTGCTGCTTTCCATTTACCACCGGCTGGTAGAAGAGTGCGGATGTCGGCTCGTTGCGGTCGTGGCTGAATTTCCACAGGGCACGCAGTCCGTTCTCCCATTCCTGCTCATAGAAGAGGCGGAAGTTTTCGTTGTACATCATGTGGTCTACCTTCGACCATTTGAGGGCCACGAAGACATTGTCCTTGTCGGTGGGAAGATGGACGTCGGAGGGCGACATCACATCGTTGGTATACGAGAAGGTGAGATTCCTGACGGGATATTCGCGCGGCAGGTATTTCTTCTTGTTGAACGAGTAGGTCACCTCTCCGCTTCCCTTCCATTTCTCGTCCTTGAAGCCATATGCCACATAGCCCTTGAAGAAGAGATGCGGTGAGAGGTTGGCTGTAGAGAGGAGCGAGGCACGCAGCCTCAGACCGTCGACATCGCTGTGCGTGATGGTGGTGTTCACAGGTCCGTAGTCAATCTTGCTTCCCTTCTTGGGGTCGAGTGTGGTCTCCACGAAGTTTTCGATAAAGGCCTTTCCCACCCATATGATGGGCTTGAAGCCTTTCATGTTCTGGAGTCTGTCGAGGAAGAGGCTTACGCGCGTTTCGCTCTGCGTAAGCTCTTCCGAACGGTGTTTCTCCCAAAACATCTCGTCCTTCATCTGCGCATCTGCCATGAACTTCGACTTTCCCTTGATGCGGAAGGCGATGTCGGGGATGGAATCGAAGGAGAAGTCGGTATAGTCCGTGACACGCCGTGCCTGGAGTTTCAGACCTTTCTTCACAATCTTCATGACGAGAAGCATGCGGTCGCTGATGAGCACCTGTTCGCCACTGGGCAACCGGTCGTAAACCTGCTCAATCTTCATGAGGTCAACAAAGTTCACACCCGTATGCACGGGCACACCCATCGAAACGCGTTTGACGCGATAAGTGGAGTCGGCAATGACGTACAGTTCACCGCTGAAGCCGAAGTCCTGGCTGTTATTGGGCGTAAATTGCACCTCAATGCACTTTGCACCATCTATATAAGTGGTGTCAGCGATGAAGTAACGATAGAAGGCTATACCGTCTTTTGCGGAGAGCGGAGAGATGAACTGGTACTGGAGGAGACGCACATTGTCCTCATAGAGATTGATTTCCGTAAAGAAGTCGTTGAGCATCTGGGTGATGATTTCACCAGTATTGATGAGTTCGTTGATGCCTTCTTCGCGCTTTCCGATGATGATGTCCTTTTCCGTATCGTCCGACTTGCGGTAAATCTTGCTGGTAACTGTCTCTTCCACCGTCAGCGGAAGGATGAGTTTGCCGCTCTCAGGGGAAAGTTCCACATGGTCCTTCAGGAAAGGCATTCGCTTGAACTTGCCTTCCTCGAAGACTTTCGGTGTGACATCGGCAAGGGCAAAGTTCAGCTTGTTGTATTGTTCTACCTTATAGTAGTCGTGTTGCTTGAGGTCCTGATATTTCTTGGCGGCAATCACCTTCTTCATCAGTTCCACCGCAGGATTGTTCTTCCTGCTATATTTGGTCTTTTTCCCCACCACCTTTGCCTCTCCGAAACTGAGGTCAAGGGGCTGGAGCCTGATGTCGAGTTTTTCCCCTGCCGCAGGCTTTACGGAATAGGTTTCGTATCCCACACACGAAACGGTGAGTTTTCTGCCCGCCCGGTAGGAGATGCTGAAGTTTCCGTCGATATCGGTCTGCACACCTTCGCGTGTCCCCTCGTAGAAGACATTGACAAAGGGTGCCGCCTCGCCGGACTTTGCATCGCTGACATGGCCGGTGATGCGCTGTGCTACCATCATCATGACGGACATCAGCGAGAATACGATAAAGGCGAATAGTCGTTTCATGAAAAGAAATCAAAAAAATTTGAGAGGTATAATAACACCCACAAATGGGGAATTCGGTTACAAAATTACGAAAACGTGGATTATTTACTCAGTTTTCTCTGCCATTTTTTCGTAATTTCCTGACTTTCAAAAGCCATATGCCAAACCGAGAAATAAAATTCATCAGATGACAGGCCGACAGAGCCCTTTTACAACATAGGCATGGGGTGCAGAAGATTGGAATGGGAAGTGTAAAATTTCGTTAAGCAGAGGGGTGAGACTGACTCGTTAACAGCGGAGAAAGCGGCAGGAAGCGCACGTAGAATGACACGGGGGAAAGCGCCTCAGTTGCTGCCTGCCGCCATAGGGGCGTAAGCAGAAGGCAAAAAAGCCGCAGGCATTCCGAACGGTTATCGGAAAAGCCTGCGGCTGATTCATATCATGGTGCCCTGTCCTGCAACCCCCAAAGGCTGCGTGGAGGGCATCAGGGATGCGTCATTACTTCACAAGATACTTCTTGCCGTTGATGATGTAGAGACCTGCGGGGAGGTTCTTCACGCCATTCATGCGGATACCGGAAATGGAGTAAACCTTGTTGTCAGCATTGTTGCTGATGATAATCTGGTCGATGCTGAGGATGGTTCCTTCGGCAGGGATGAAGGCATCGCCGGTCTCGGTGGTGGCAGGGAGCTGGAGGAAGTAACCGGTGTTGGCGGCTACAACGTCGGAAGAGGAGCCCTCGGAGAGGAGGATGCTGCTGTGGTCGGCATTGAAGAGACCAGCGCCCGTGGGCACAGCGGTACGCTCGAATACAGGAACAAGTCCGTTCACAGGCTCAGCTGCTACGTGAGTGGGCACGAATTCGCTGAGGCTTTCGGTAGCGGAGTAAACGTATGCAGTGGTAGAGGGAGTGGCAGCAATGGGCTTGAGCACATAAGCCTGACCGGCGGTGAGGGTGCCGGTTTCCTTCTTGAGCTGAACGTTGTTGGCAGCATCCTGACCGATTACGCTGTAGAATTCCACGTCTTCGTTGAAAGAGGGGTCAGCGTCAACGTCCACAGTGAAGGTCACTACCTGAGGAGCGCTCTTGGACTGGAGGTCAATCAGCATACCGTTGTTGAAGATGTTATCCCAAACGGCGTTGATGTCCTGTGCTACGAATTCCCATGCGCTGTTGTCGCGTCCTTCGGCAGAAGTCCAAGTTACGACACCGCCGTTGGGCTGTGCGTTCACGTAGAGGTAGTTGCCGTTGTAGGCATCTTCCTCTGCAACGAGGAGGTTGAAGCAACCTTCGGTGTTGGCAAAGCGGATTCCGAATACATAGGGCTCCACGGTCTGTACGACGGCATCGCTGCCCTCGGCGGGAGCAAGGTAGAGACCGGTGTAGAGGTTCTTGTAGGTGTATCCACCGTCAACCTTCTGTACGTACCAGTAAGCACCTACGCGCTGTTCGCGGTTGGCCTCATCCACGTAGATGTCGCCGTCCTTCACACGTCCGCCCTTGTCGACGCGAACCTTTGCTGAGGAGTTCTTGGCAATTATGATTTCGCCTTCGCAGCTGGCATTGGAGCTCTTGCTGCGGATCATATAGTATCCGTCGACGGGCTTGATGAGGGCATCCTGGAATGCGTCGATGGCAGCCTGGAGGGCAGCTACGGCACTCTTGATTTCGTCAAGACCCATACCGGGAGAGTATGCAGCCTGTGCGGCATCGATGGCTTCCTGGAGTGCATCGATGGCAGCCTGGGGGAAGTAACCGGGAGTGGTGCCTGCTACGGCGGCATCGTGTGCATTCTGTGCAGTCTGGATCAGGTTGAGAAGGTTCTCGGGGTTGGGGATGGCAGCCTTGAGGGCGTCGATGGCGGCACGGAGTGCAGCGATGGTCTCTTCGGTAGCCAGTTCGTCGGCAAGTTCTTCATTGGCCTGTTCTACCAGTTCGTCCACCTGGTCGCGTACGGCCTTGTCGGCTACGTAGTAGGGCGACAGGGGGTCTTCAACGAGTGCCCAGGGCTTTTCACCTTCGTAAGCACGGAGTTCGGAGAGGTTGAAGTACATACCTGCACTTCCGCCATTGGAGTAGGTGTGGAATACGTCGAAGCGTACATGGCTGTATCCGAGTTTGGTGGTGAACCATCCGGAGAAGCTCTTGCTGCTGCCGTCGGCGGTGTCGCTACCGTTGTTGTAGGCGTTGAAGTACCAGTTCACCTCGATGGAGTCGTTCACGAGGGTCCAGTTTTCACCGTCGTTCGAACCGTAAACCTTTACAGAGTAAGGCATACCCTGATATTGGTTGTTGCGGGTAGCCATCTTCACGGTAACGGCATCTACGTTCTTGAGCAGGTCGAGCTGGAGGTTGTGGAGCGCCCAAACTTCTTCACCCGTTTCGGGGTCGGTCTCCTTGGGAGAGTCACCGGTGTGCCAAGAGGAGTGCCAGAGGTTCTTCACCTGTCCGTCAACGAGGACACCGAGGTCCTTTCCTTCTTCAGAGTCGGAAGCGTTGGATGCAATCTGGTCGGCAGAAGTTACGAGACCGTCGACTTCGCTGAAGTCGAGCCACTGCTTCACTTCGTCAGACTCGGCATAGTTCACGTTCTTGCCGTCGAGTGCCATTTCCTCGTTGATATTGTCTTCCTTCACCTGCTCAGCCTCTTCGACGAGTTTCTTGAGCTCGGCGTTGAGTTCGGGCTGGCGGGCGTTTTCGAGGATGAGCTGGAGGTCTTCCTCAGTGACGGTGCGGATGGTCCAGCAGGAAGGGCTGGCACTCTTGGCCCATGCCACAGTGTTGGCATAGTCACCGGCAGCGTGGATACCGGACACTTCGCCGTTGCATACCCAGTTGTTGTCGTTGAAGAGGGTCCAGAAGCCGGGATTCTCGGCGCTGGGCTCCATGGTGTAGAGGTCGATTTCCTTGTCAAGTTCCTCTTCAGAAACGGAGGGCACCTGCTTGTTGTTGGTGTCGATGACGTGGATGTAGCGTCCGGTGGTCCAGTTCTTGAAGTAGTAGCGGTTCTTGATGGGGGAGTCGATGACCTGCCATACCATGTACTTCAGACCGACCTGCTTGTACCAGTCGTCACCCTCGAGGTCGCCGTCATAGACGAATGTGGCGTTGGCATTGGTGCCGTTTGCAGAGGAGAAGCACCACTTCAGACCGTTCTTGGTGGCGTTGGCGTAGGTCTTGTTGTCGCCGTCGATGTTGTTGTAGTTCTCATAGAGCGCACCACCCTTGGGGTCACGCCAGTTGGTGAAGATGTAGTAACCGGCCTGGAAAGGTACGAAGCTGTCGAGCAGGTCCTGCCATGCCTTTCTGAGGGCGTCGGCAAGTGCTTCGGCATTGCCTTCGTTGACGTCACCGCTGTTGGCAGCATCGTAAGCTTCGGCGAGTGCTGCAAGAGCCTCTTCGCTATACTGTCCGGGGTTGATACCGGTTTCGTAGTTGTCGGCATCGAAACCTTCGGGGAAGAGTTCGTTGAGGACAGAATCAAGATAGCTGAGAGCGTCCTGCTGGCGGGTAGCGTATACAAGCCAAACGTTGGTGTTGTAGTTCGTACCGCGGCTTACGTTTCCGGTAGTGACACCGGACGCAAGTCCGAGCAGATAGGTATAGGTGCTGTACTTGTCTTCAGCATCGTCGGGAGTGGCCGAAACGATGACCACACCGCCGTCAGCGGCACAATAGGTGGCATTCGAGAGGTCGAAGGACTCTCCATTGGCCTTGGCTTCTGCCACGTAGGCGTCTACGCCGTTCAGGGTTTCGGGCTCACCGTCCTCACCTTCTACGTCATAGGAGTAGTCCGACTGGAGCACATTGACATCCTTGACGCACACCTTCCATGCACGCTGGCTGGAGGTACCGAAGAAATTCTCATTTCCGGGTCCGTAGAGGTAATTGCCGTCAACGTCCTTGATGTAGTACACCTTGGAACCGTCTGCAGCGGTCTCGCCAGTAGCCTCGAAAGTGTAGAGGCTGGTCTGCGTGAGGTGGCTGGTAAAGTTGAATCCCGTCCCGTTGAGGAAGGCATAGCCACCGGAAAGATGAGCCTGTCCGCCCTGGAAAGCGTACTGCACACCGGTTTCGATGGCGTCGGCACTGACGGCATCGTCCACGGTTTCGTAGTAGCGATCGGCAGAAGCGGTCATACATCCTGCAGCAAACAAAGCGGCTGTTGCAAGAATTTGTAGACTTTTCTTCATAGATAAAGCATTAAAGATTGAACAATATAGGGTTGTTTAGTGTATATTCAATTATTGTGTATGTATAGTCAAAATGATGCTGTGTAGCTTAGCAAGTCTTGCAGGATGGTCGTTCTTATTCGCTGAAGTTTGTGTCTCCAACACTATGTCGGCATGCTGTTGAAGGCCCTTGCTGAGGGGGCTTGGCAGAATGCTTGTTGCACATTCCTTGAATTCAAAGGCAAAAATACATATTTCCCTGCATTTTTTCTCAAAAAACGATGACTTTTCGATAGTTTTCTTTAAAAAGAAGACAAATTTGAATGTTTTCACACAGTCTATCTGAAAAACACAAGCTTCGCGTCTTAGCAAAAGTCGGAACGCCCTGTTCAAGCAAAAAAACTCGGAACGATTTCAGATTGTCAAACGAAATCGTCCCGAGCCCTTTTCTATGTGTGATGTACTCTAAGGTACCTCTTTCCTTTATTCTATTTCTTCTCCGTTGTTCCGGAAACTTTCTGGGTAGCCTTTGCCATGTTCTGCTGTCCTGCCACACGATAGCGCGGCTGTGCCTTGGCAGTAAAGTTTTCAGGGTTCTTGGCCGCATTGGTCTTTGCCATCTCCTTGCGGTTGGCCTCGCGCTGCTGCCATTCCGTCATCGTATAGTAGTTTCCGGTGACGGGGTCGAGGAGTTCAAGTTCGGGAAGCACCAGCTCGTCGGCACTCTTGGCATAGGGCACCGTAGCAGGGACATAGCCGGGGTCGACCATGCAGATTTCCACCGGGCACACGCCGTCGCGTACCATATCAAGCTTGCGGGCGGCAGCCATCGAAAGGTCTACCACGGCTCCCTTGCGGAAGGGCCCACGGTCGGTTACCTTCACCACGACTTCCTTGCCGTTGCGTTTGTTCTTTACCAGCAGTGTGGTTCCGAAAGGCAGTGTGCGGTGTGCGCAGGTCAGCGAATCGCGGTGATAGACTTCACCGGAACTTGTACGGCGACCGTGCCAGCGATTGCCGTAATAAGTGGCATTGCCCTGCTTGATACCGTCGCGGTTGTTGTCGGCAAGAACGTTGATGTCTGCCACAACGAAAACGGCAAAGAGCACAAGTGCCAGCGATTTCACCTTCGCGCCGATTCTGAACTTCCGGGATGCCGCCATGAGGGGCAACCACATCTTCTGGTTGGATTTATCTGTTCTAAGCATAACGATATTGGACGCTCGGGATATTGCATTTTTAGGGTTTAAGAATATTCTCTTACCGTTTTCCCTCATTTCGAAAAATAAAAAAAGGAAAACAGGCTCATGTCAAACCATATAACATAGTGTATTTTTCAGTCCATATTAAAGGAAATACGTCTGACCACTAACTGTGGGCGGGAGCGTCCGACCGCATCAATTTCCCATCCGTGCAACATATTACATCGGGAAATTCCTGATTTGACGGCTGCAAAGGTACGCAATTCCAGTGCCCGAAGCAATATTTCATGCAGATTATCAGGACTTTAACATTTATTGTCACGTTTTTATATAGTCTGAGATAGCAAAACAACAGAAAATTTGCACACAAACAGCAGTTTTGTGTCTTTGCGGGCTTTTCGGTGGTTGTCCGGCGCCCGGGAGGTGGGATAAGGTTGCAGATTGTCCGTTTTTTACACATCATGCACAGTGGAATGGCGTAACTTTGCCCTCGCAAACGGAAACATCCTAAACGAAATCCCGAAAAAGACTCATATGAAAGACTTTACTGTCAGAAACGAACGTCCCGAAGAATATCGCGAGGTGGAGAACCTCGTCCGCGAATCCTTTTGGAACGTCTACCGCCCTGGGTGCCTTGAGCATTATGATGTCCATTGAGGACTGAATCCTGCAACGCCTGCCTTTGCCTTGTTATACATGCAAAACCATCCCAAACACGACGCACACGCAAAATGCAGGAAGAGAATGTCTGCCTCCCAGTCTGCTCCGGCATCTTTAATTCCCGTATAAGGCACGCCTTCGGAATATTGCACACTCCTCTTGGTCCTGGCATCAAAAGGCCCTGGTCATGGCGCCTTACAATGGCCGGAAACCTTCAAAAATTTTGACAACGCACCGCGACCGTTCTGGAGAAGAAATTCTGCCATTTTTAAGCGTTTTGCAAACTCTAACTACCAAATCACAGATTCATATTCATGCAATGTTCGGCACTTCGCCACCGTTTTTGCAGCAAAACAAGTCAAAAAAGCGGCAAAACAGACGGGAAATGCGGACTTTTTTTGCAAAAACATCGGACTTCTTGGGCATAAACCTCCGTACTTTTGATGCAAAACATCGGAACTTTCCCTCAAAGAAGTCCGATGTTTTCACTTTTCCGGCCGGAAAAAGCCGAAAAAACGCCGAAAAACGGCACCAAATGCCTACTAAGCTGATATTGCAATATTTCGGACCGAAGGAAGTCGCAGTGACTTCCGACGGCCTTCTCGGGGCATTATCTCGCCCCTCAATGACAGAAACCGGACCTAAAAAAGCGGGGAGCGGAAAAATTGCACACTCATGCATTTTCCGCTCCCCGCAACGTGTTTCTGCAGGATTTTACGGACGGTTCCCGCAGGTTTCTACGGCATTATCTTGCTCCGGTTGTGAGGGTCGTGCCGGAAGCAAAGCCTGAGAACTCCGGCGCATAGGAGCAGCAGATATGGACAAGCCCCGTGGAGAAGCGTCCGGAACGGTCTACGAAATACTCCTCAAAGAACTCGTATTTGCCCTTCGGCAAGTGCTCCACGAAGTAATCGTTGCGGACATCGCGCACCATACGGTAGGCCCACAGCCCTCCGGCCCAAACGTTTCCGCTCAAGGGCTCCACAGGTTCCATGCACGCCGCACGCCCTGCCTCAAGGCAAACACGGTCAAAATCGCGGTCGGCAGCCACACGGAATACCTGGCGAACGCGCGTACCTACCTTCATCCATTCGGCCTGGGCCTCGGCACCGTCGGGGATATCGGTCCACTTGCCTTGACGCAGTACCTGCCAACGGCGTTCCACCTTCAGACCGGAACCTTCAAAGTCGGCAGCGTTGACATGGACGCTGTAACGGGCACGCACACTTCCCCATGCCACTCCGTCGGTTTGCTTCTGCATCGTATAGCGACCGCTGTTCACAAGCGCCTTGGTTTCCTGTGCGTTCAACGTATGCTCCCACTGGCCTTCGGGAGTCAGGGGCTGGAATGTGCGACCCTCCGGACCGTAGCCCCGGAGCAATGCATACGAAGCGTCAGCCGATGCCACCGACGATTCCCACTGCTGCGTCCGTTTGCTTTGCAGCAGCCAGAGCATCATCTCGCGCTGCAACGCTTCGGTATCCTGCTTGGCAAGCCAGCCTCCGTCATAGGCCTTCAAACTTTCGTTGGAAAGCGCCTCAACGGCCATTACCTGTGTGGGGATACGATACGACTTCCAGCCACGCTCTGCCCGCGGAGTATCAAAATACCTGCCCATCTCGGGCGTGGAGACACTGTGCTCTATAAGGCTTTGCATGGCCAGATCGGCAGCAACGACGCACGATGTGGAGAGCTTCTTCGGCAGTCCGGCGGCCTGGGCAGCCTCGGCAAGCACCTGGGCCTGCAAGCCTTTACCGTACATCGTCAGACTCTTACGGGCTTCAGCAGCAAACTCCAGCAGATAGCATTCGGAAGCACGGGGGGCCATATCCAGCAACGAACGTACATAAAGGTAACGCATGAGCGTTTCAGAAATTCCGCCGCTGTGCTTGTAACGTTTCATGTCTGCAACGGTTTCATCGGCACATTTTTCCATATAGCCCATGGCTATCTTCAGCATATTATCTGCAACGGAAGAGTCTGTCAGGTTCTTTTGGCGGGCAAGGAGCAGACTCACATCCACGGTAGTCCAAAAAGTGGGACGGAAACCGGGCATCCATCCAAAACCGCCACTGCTATGCTGACGGTCTTTCAGCTGATCCAGTGCAGAATACCGTAAGGCAGCGATACTCGTTCCCGATGGCAGCAGGTCGGCAACCTCGGGAAGTTTTTCCGCAAGGAAGCGCGCAATTTCCACAATGTACAGGCGTAAGGCCAGACCGTTGGCGCTGAGGGTTTCTTCGTTCAGGAGATTCGGCACGGTTCTTACCACACTCCACAGCGGATTGTCGGTATATTCGACCGAAACCTCGGGCTTGCAGAGGGCGTCTTCGCGCATTCTCCGCTTCAGTTCAAGGCTGCCGACGTCAATGGTCCGTACACCGCTTCCCTGAAGGGTGAAAGGAACGGCGGTTTCCACCATTACCCGCCCGCTCAAGAGCGGTATGGCACGTTGCTCGCCGTCGCTGTACGTCCTACCTTCGGCGTCAGCATCAGTCACGGCTACCGCCTTTACGAGTATTTGTGCCATAGCCTCGGAGAGGACATCCGAAGTATCGATGGAATCGGCCGAAATTCCCATCTTCATCAGGTCGGCAGCAACGTCGAAGTTGACGGCCTGCGAGGCCCCTGCCTGGAGTTCAAAGCGCTGTTCCTCGCCTTGTATCCGGCGCCCGGTAGCGGCATCGGAGACAGTGAAACGGAGGGTCCCGCAGCGGAAGTCGTCGGAAATGTTACGAACGGTCACGCTGATGGCACAAACATCGCCATGACGAAGGAAACGGGGTGCGGCAATTTCCGTCATCAGCTCCTTACGGGCAATCACCGTATCGGACAGAAGACCGTAGTTCATCTGCACATCATGGGCAAAGGCATTGAAGTTCCACTGCGTAAGGCTTTCGGGGAGACGGAATTCCATGGTCACCCTGCCTAACGGGTCTGTACAGAGTGCTGGCATGAAAAAGGCGGTTTCATCGAAGTTCTCGCGCACCTTTACCTCTTCCTCCGCGGCACCTTCAGCAGCTTCTGCCACTGCCATGCCATCGGACTCTACCATATCCAGACAACCTGCAGCAGCCTTCATTTCCGTCTTACTGGCGGCAAAAAATTGTTTATGGGGAGCGGGCATCGCCATATCCGTCACACACTCATAATTCACCATGGTCCTGGCAGAAAATCTCCTGCCGTAATAGCTGAACATCGTTGACTTCCACCCTGAGAACCTCAACTCCGGCACCTCTACAGAACGACTATAATAGAGATTACCCGGGAAATAGAAGGACTCCCGAACACGCCGTACAGGATTTGTCAGACGCAGGAAATTCAATCCGAAATTCCAGTCGGCCCGTGCAAAGGCATCGAGCGAAGCATCATACAGACGCGCCATCACCAATGCATTGGCAGGGGTGCCGTCGGGACGATGTACGCTTAGCGTCCAACGTTCCTCTTCACCGGGTTGCAACTTATCCCTGAAAGTGGACCAGGAAAGGAGCAGACGTTTTTCGGGTTCCGGACGTTTTACAGTGACGGAATGCGTGTCAAAATGTCCGTTATGGAACCATGCCACATAGGCAGTGGCGGCATCGCCGTATTCGGGTTTCCACTCTATCTCAAAGTTTACGCTGTCGGTGACCTGCAGAACCTGCGAGGAAACGACCCCTCCCTTGACGGCTGCCACATCGTAGTATACCCATGCTCCCGGCTGGCGGAGCACAAGCGTGGCGTGCGTATGGTCGTCTGAAACCTGCGAACTGACAACGGGTACCTCCTCCTTTTGGGGGGCAGGCTCCATGCCGGGGCGACCTGCAACCACACGTTGCGAGGCACGGACGGTCTCGCCATTCGAGGCTGTCACCGCACATTCGGTGGTGAATACGTATCTTCCCCATAACTTATATGGAGCAATTCCATCGGTTTCATCGGAGATTTTCTTCAACCGCAGGCCTATCGTGAACCGGCCATTCGCATCTGTAATGGCCGAGCCTTCCGTCTTGTTTTCCGCATCATCGGAGGAAACACGGAAATATCCTGCCGAACGAGTGGTGGTCCATTGCACCGAAGCACCGGAAAGGGGAACTCCGGAATAGGTCTTCACCGTTCCCGTGAGCGTCAGTGTATCGCCCAGCTCCCAATGCGGGCGCTGATAAAGGCTGTCGGGAGAAGGCACGGAAAAGGCGACGCTGAACGTGGGGCGTTTGTATTCTTCCACCCTGATGGTCGCAGAACGCGACAATCCGTTTCCGAACAGTCTGAGCTGGTAGACACCGGGCATCAAGGGGTTGGGGAGAGTAAACTTCTCATTAAAATCACCGAATTCACCGGTAGAAACCGCAGTCTGCATAATTTCCTTTCGTGAGGGATCGAGCAGGGAGACACGGCCTTTCCAATGCTGAAGCGCCTCGACATCATCGCCTTGTTGGGAATATACCACACCGCTGAACTGTACCTCCTGACCGGGACGGTAGAGTGCGCGGTCGGTAAACACACGGGCTTGGGTGCGGACTTTGGAATCCGACTGGAAACCATCGTAAGAATACATAAGGGTGAAGACCGGCAGGAAAACATCCTTGCCCACCTTGGCACAGAGATATTTCCCCTTCAACTCGTCGAGAACAAAACTGTCGCCCGACTTCTTTTGGACACTTCTCCACAAAGTCGGCTGCGAGTTCCTGTTTCCACGAGGCATGTCGGCATATTCAAGCGTGCATGCACCACGGAAAGGCTCACCCGTCATTCCGTCAACGAGCGTCAGCCGTACGCACGACACGTCATCACGTTGATAGCTGAAGAAAAGCGGGGAGACGCTACTGCATGGAATAACGGTGAAATCGCGGATTTTACCATCCTCACGTACCTCTATGCGATAGATTCCAGACTCCGGAATGCTGAGCGAAAGGGTATCAGAGGCTTCTGCATATTCGGGAATCTCATGTTGCGGAACCTTGACAGTCTGCCGCAGCACCATCCTGCCGCAGGTGCCCAGACGCCTGAGGGCCTGCTCGTCATAGAGCACCGAAGGCAGGATATCCCGCCCCTTGACGTCCGGCAACAGATAAAGGCGCACCTCGGCACGTTGCACATTGCGTGACATTACATATAATGAAACAGCCTGACCAGGATAGACGATTCCGTTCTCGGGACGCTCTACCCGCAACTGCAACTCGGGTGAGGTATAACTCGCGATTTCTCGCTGCATCACATTTCCTACATTTGTGCCTTTGATTTGAGGCATCAGGCGCTTGACTTCCTCGATGAATGCGGCGATTTCCGCAGTTTCCGACTCCTCGCGCTGCATTTCTTCGTAGCGCATCAGCAACAGAGCCACTTCATTGCCGCGCCGGGTATAGACCTCGCGCATCCGCTGCCAGGCCTCATCGGCCTTCCGAGGCGAAAGTCCACGCGCTCCTACATTATCCATCACCACCCGAGTGAGCAGACTGAGCAGGTCGTGATTCATCCACCGGCTGTCGCTACCCTTTTCAAAGAGGGTGGCATAAGAATCAGTGGAGGCATCGGCCAGGAGTTCGGGCTGTGCCACAGAAGCCAGCAGGCTGTCGCCGTTATGCTTCAATTGTCCGTAGGCCGAAAGCCAAAGGGCACGTTCCACAGGACGGTGTTCGCGAGCCATGGCCTCAAGGATACGATGCTCCACCACCTCGGCACTGTCGGGTGCCAGGTCACGAGCTACAATGCATTCCGTCACCAGCGAACGCAACAGTTGGGCATCGTCAGAGGCGGACACGGCCTGCTGGCGGATGGCATGGAGCACTTCGATGGCCGAAGCCGGAAGATCGCTGTCATAGGCCTTGTCAAATTGTGCCCATAGTTCATCGAAACGCTGTGCATTCATCCCCTGCGGCAAAAACAGGAAGAGGGTAAAGAAAAGAAATGACAGAAGTTTTCTCATGGTTCTCAAAAAAATTGTGTTTTCCTAATAAACGGGCATTCTTCCGACATATTGCAGATAAAAGGCTGCAAAAAGCGCGTCCGACATGAATTTCAACAACGGACGCGCATTTAGAATAATGCTAAAAAAAATAAAAACCGATTATAGAAGGTCCCTAAAGCTCTTCGGCAAAACGCTGGACAAGTTTTGCCGTTTCTGTCATAGCAAGCATAATGATGGCGTACCGAAGGGCCTTGCCCAGGAAGATGTTGATGATGGTCAGCACGAAACGCGCACGCATCAGGCCCAAAGCCACCGTAATGACACTGCCGAGCAAGGGTACCCAGGCAAGCCATCCCGCCCAAAAACCGTAGCGTTCCACAAAGTGCAGACCACGGTCCATCTGTTCGGGGGTCACACGTGCCCATTTTTCAATCCATCGGGGATTGCCCAACCGGCCCAGCCAATAGTTGAACACGGAACCGAGGGTGTTGCCGACGGTCCCCCAAAAGAAAAGGCCTACAGGATCCACACCGGCAGTAATCAATGCAATCATTACCACCTCGGAGGAAAAGGGGATGAAACTTCCGGCGAGGAATGTGGCAATGAAGAAGCCGAACACGCCGTAGTCAATCATTATCTGATAGAGTACATCCATAGGGAAAATATGATGTTTAATATATCGGAATGCGAGGAAGTAACGGCAGGAAACCGCGGTTTGTGGGATTGCTGAGTTTACTGTTTCTGCAGCGCATCGGAAGACCTGTTCAGGAACTTCGCACGCAGCCAGCGACGCAGGGGTTCGTCGTAGCAGACCATAGCGGCATAGGCTGTGGCAAGACTGAGAAGCACCACCATGGCGGCGACAAAGATTTGCAGACCGAACGGGGCATCGCGCTGGGTGTCCATCCACGTAAAGAAAAGATAGACATAAGGATAATGCACAAGATATAGCGCATAGGAGATACGCCCCATGAAGCGGCAAAGGGCTGGAGTGAAACGTCCTGTCAGACGTCCACCGGCACCCATACTGACGACGAGGGGAAACACCAGAAGCGTACAACAAAGGTTGAAGATGCCATCGAAAAGGGGATGGGCATAGCCTCCGACGTTTTCGGTGCAGATGATGGCTACCAGAATAAGACTGCACCACCAGAATGCACGACGGACAGCAAAACGGCAACCGAAACGATAGAGAAGCAGTCCGGCAAAGAAGGAATAGCCCACACGCGAAAGACCAATATACGCATGCTCCACATTCCAGGTGAAACCGCCGTTGAGCGACCACGGATAGTCATGCGCTTCGAGCAGTCCGAAAAGATTCAACGAGAGGGCACAGTCCGTCAAGGTCACGGCAAACAGAAATACCAGCACGGCAAGTCCACGCTTTCCCAAACGGCAGACGAACAGCCCGTAGAGCAGATTCGCCACATACTCGTAAATCAAAGACCATTGGGGTATGTTGAGCGAAAACAGTTCCTCGTTACCGCGAATATTATGCTCAGGCGACTGTGGAATCATCAGAAATCCCAACACAATATACAGCAACAAGGTAGGAATGCCCGTGGAGGCAATACGGGGATAGTATCCGCAACTCTGGAAATAGAAGAATGCCGCTCCGAGAAGAAGCCCGAACAGCACCATCGGTTGCAGACGGATAAGACGGCTTTTCAGGAATGTCCAAAATGTCATGCTCCCCTCCTTCATCCTCTCGTCATAGGCATAGCCGATAACAAAACCGGAAAGGACAAAGAAAAAGTCGACAGCAAGGAAACCATGGTTCAGGTGCTTGTAGACGGGATCATAGGAAAACACTTCGCTGAGATGGAAAATAACCACCATCAAAGCGGCTACGCCACGCAAACCATCGAGAATGTCAAAACGGGGTTTGGACACGGTCATAAGACTGGTATACAAAGAAAGGGGAGGATTGAAAAAGGGGAAGAATCAGAACCATGCAGGTATGTACCGGTGAATCCACTGCACAACGGGCATCTGCAGCGAACTCATCCCGGGAAGGAGATTGCCAAACGCATTGAAGCATGCAACCGCCACAAGCACAAAAAGGACAAAAAGGAACCAGAAATTCAGCGAACGCCCTCGCGCCAACACAAAGAAATGGGCAATGAAGGGTGCGGAATTAACTGCCAGTAACGGCAAAGTTATCATTGCACAGTCGGGGAACCACACCGCATTGAAAAGGAGAGGAAAATGAAGGGCAAGGAGCGTATAGAAAAACTGCCGTGTGCGAATCTTGTCGTTATAGGACGTCCTTATGAAATGAACAATGCCTATGAACCCAAGTACCACAAGCATAAAAAAGAGAATCCACTGCCAGGGAAGCACATTGCTATAGTCGGGCAGACAAAAGTCCAATGCTCGCCCCCAACTTTCACGCCAGAAGACCGCGTTCCATCCACTGACAAGACAGAAAAGACCATAGGTCCAATATGGGAAAACCAGGCCGAGAACTGAGGCCGTAACGCTTTTCCCGGAAAGGATACGCAACTGATGACCAAAAGCAAAGAACATGAACGGAACCGCCAGAAGCATGGGAGGAAACATCAGACTCCCTGCGCTGACAAAAAGGAAAGCGTAGAACACCCATCCTTGGGGCTTCAGCTGGCCATAGCCTTTGAAGGCTAAAAAATACGACAACACCAGGAACAACGCAGGCAACCAGCACCAAGTGGAGACCTGCAACGCAGGAAAGGCTGCCACAAAGGCCAACACCGTGGAAGAAATCATGCGCGAACGTACACGGAGCAGCTGGCACTGGCTGTTCCACTCCATCAGCACATACACGAGGATTCCCGTCTCCAGAAAGCAAGACAGCAGTGTAACCATCACCATGAAAGGCAATGTAAAACTGCTCTCTGACACTTTGTTTCGGAACTGTTGCTGTCGCATAATTATGAATCAATCAAAAAAGGAAGTAAGTGGACAAATGCCTGAATACAGGGGATAAGTCCCGTAGAATACAGGAGCGCACACAAACGACCTGTGAACTCAATCCTCACGAAAAAAAGGATTCAACGGGAATCTTCAGGAAATGCACTCCGGGCAAAATGCCTGCAAGAAAAAGCCGCAGAGCGAATTCTTCGCATCCTTTTCCGGACAAGTACCGGAAGGACGCGGAAAATTCGCTCAACATTCTGTCGGGAACCGTTAGAGGTCCTGGCCTATATCACGGCGGAAATATTTCTTCTCGAATTGGATTTGCTGGGCTCCGGCCATGGACTTTGCCAAAGCCTCGGCCTTGTCCTTGCCATAAGAGCTGACGGCTATGACACGCCCTCCTGCAGTGACCAGCTCCCCATCGCGAAGGGCGGTACCGGCATGGAAGACCACACTGCCCTCAACTTCAGCATGGGTGATGGGGAAGCCCTTTTCATAGGCCTGCGGATAGCCACCGCTGACACACATCACGCAAACAGCAGCACGGGGGTCGAAGGCAATCTGACGCTCGTCGAGGTTACCCTCGGCAACGCCTTCGAAGAGGTCCACGATGTCGCTCTGAAGACGGAGCATGACACTCTCGGTTTCAGGGTCACCCATACGGCAGTTGTACTCGATAACCTTGGGCTGGCCGTCGCAATTGATCAGTCCGAAGAAGATGAAACCTTTGTAGACGATACCCTCCTCACGAAGTCCGTTCACGGTGGGAGCAATGATTTCGCGCTCCACACGTGCCATCCATTCGGGAGTGGCAAAGGGGACAGGACTCACACTGCCCATTCCACCGGTATTCAGTCCGGTATCTCCCTCGCCGATGCGCTTATAGTCCTTCGCCTCTGGGAGGATTTTGTAGTTCTTGCCGTCGGTCAGGACAAAAACACTGCACTCTATACCGCTCAGGAACTCTTCAATGACTACACGAGACGAGGCATTGCCGAACATTCCTCCGAGCATCTCGCGGAGTTCGCGTTGTGCTTCCTCCAGGCTGTCGATGATGAGCACGCCCTTTCCGGCGCACAGTCCGTCGGCCTTCAGCACATACGGAGCCTTCAGGGTTTCGAGGAAACGACAACCTTCTTCCACCTGCGTACCGTCGAATGTCTGATATGCAGCAGTGGGGATGCCATGACGCTTCATGAAGGCCTTCGCAAAATCCTTGCTACCTTCGAGGACAGCTCCGGCTTTCGAGGGCCCGATGACTGGCACGTGCGAAACTTCAGGATGCTCCAGGAAGTAGTCATAGATACCTTTCACCAAAGGGTCTTCAGGACCTACCACAACCATATCCACCTGCTGTGCCTTGACGAAGGCGGCAATGGCGTCGAAATCATCGGCCTTGATGGCCACATTCTCGCCCACAAGACGTGTTCCGGCATTTCCGGGAGCAATGTAGAGTTGCTCAACCTTTGGACTCTGTGCGATTTTCCATGCAAGGGCGTGTTCGCGGCCGCCCGAACCGAGGAGTAAGATTTTCATATATTGCTTGATTGTATTTGACAGTTATTTTCCACTAAGGATACGCTGATATTCTTCAGGATGGCAAAGGATGCGTACTGCCTCGTCGAGGGTCGGGTCGTCCTTTAGCGCATATGTCACCATGCCGTGGTCGTAATAGTAAGCCCCGATGATGGCTGTCTCCAGGCTGCTCCGCACCTCCTTCTGCCAATGCTGCAGGTCATCGCTGAGATTGCGCACCAGTTTGGCCTCCAAAGCCTCGAACTCTGCCTTTGCCTCATCGGCATAGCCTTCCTGACGGGCAAGGCTCCGCACATAGTCAAGTGCAGTCTTCGTACGATTGTCGTAGGTAAAACCGCTCTCACCCATATATGCCTTGAACTCCTCGAACTCCGCGTCGGTAAGATGGAATTCCTCAGGAGGAGCGATAGCCTCATGTGTATTGCGGTAATTTACGCAATAGTCAAAGAATTCGTCCGAAAGCTCGAGATAGGTAAGCATCGTAGGAAGGGAGTCAAGACGGGTGACGATATCTGGAGTGATTCCGCCACCGTCCTTGACGGGACGTCCCGTCTGGGTGTGGAAAGTGCGGCACAGCGAATCGGGAAGATGGAGAGGCTGGCCGTCGGCACCGCGATGCTTGAAGTCGCGGGCCTGCACACAACGTCCCGAAGGGATGTAGTACTTTGAAGAAGTGAACTTCATCATCGTGTTGTAAGGGAGTCTTCGGGGCGATTGCACCAGTCCTTTGCCATAAGTCCGCTGGCCCACAATGACGGCACGGTCGTAGTCCTGCAGGGCACCGGAGGTAATCTCCGACGCAGAGGCCGTACCGTAATCGACGAGAACGACCAACGGAATCTCAGCATCTACCGGCAGCGTCATGGTTTTGAGGACTTTGTTTTCAGATTCCTCACGGCCTCTGGTCTCCACAATCTTGGAACCGCGCGGCAGGAAGTTCGACACCACTTCTACGGCCTGCTGCATCACACCGCCGCCATTGCCGCGAAGGTCGAGCACCAATCCGCTGACGCCCTTTGACTTCAGGTTCTTAAAGGCAAGAGAAAAGTCATTGCCCGTTTCTTCCGTAAAGCTTTCGAGCAGGATGTAGCCCAGTTTTGTCCCCTGGGTACGGACCGTATCGAGCACTGTGGTGTATGCCACGGAGGGACGTTTGATGTTTTCGCGCCGGATTTCCATCTCAATCAACCCACTATGCCCCGGACGCTTTACCGCCAGGCGGAGAATGGTACCGGCTTCGCCGCGCAAACGTGCCGAAATGTCGGAAGTGTAGTCCGATGGACGCTTGTTTCCGCACTTGCCCACATCCTTCCCGTCGATTTTCATGATGATATCGCCCGTCCTTACTCCGGCTTTGCTGGCAGGCATATGCTCATAGGGAGCATTGAACACACAGCGGTCGCAGTCCTTTCGCCAGAAGATAGGACTTCCGATGCCGGCATACTTTCCGGTCGTCAGCGTACGCAACTCATTGGTATCCTGCTCTTTGTAGAATTCCGTGTAGGGGTCAAGTTCATTGAGCATGGCATCGATGGCCGTCTCTATCAGGAATTCTGCATCAAGGGTATCGACATAGTAGAGGTCGAGGTCGCGATACAGGCCGTTGAAGATGTCAAGAGCCTGTGCCGTGGAAAAGTTGTGGTTCTGGCTCTGTGCCGAAGCATTCAGGCCGAAGCCCGACAACATTATATATATATATAGGAGTATCCTTTTCATCGCATTGTCATATTAATTTTCGGGAACCGCAGCCCTCAGACGTTTCCAAGCCTCTTCACACAGACAGGTTCCCATCACCTGAATGACTTCAGCCGAACATTTTGCACCCATCAGAAGGGCATCGGAAAGCGAAGCCCCGCGACCAAGGGCTGTAAGGAAGCCTGCGGCAAAGAAATCGCCTGCTGCCGTGGTGTCTATAACCTGGGAAACTGCTACCGCAGGCACTCTGGCCCGCTCTGCGCCCCGAGCTCCCAAGGCACCTTTGGCGCCGACCTTTACGACGACGGTAGGACACACCTGTGCCAAGGCTTCGAGCGACTCTTCAGGCTGAAGCCCCGTCATGGCATGGCTTTCCTCTTCATTGGCCATCAGGATATCGGTCTTTTTCAGCAAATGGGCAAAGAATTCGTGCTCGGCGGCAACGATATTATATGAAGCAAGGTCAAGACACACCTCTGCTCCGGCGGCATGCGCCAGGTCAACAGCACGTTCAATGAGGCTATGGTCTTGAACCAGATAACCTTCCACAAAAACATAACGTACTCCGGAGAACCACGACTCTTCAAGTTCTTCGGCATGCAGTGTGGCACCAGCACCAAGGTATGTGGCGAAGGTCCGCTGTCCGTCGGGGGTGATGAACGTGGAGGCCACACCCATAGGAAGGCTGCACGAAAGCGGTGCCACCATCACCCCATTCCGGCACATCACGGAGCGAAAAAGCGCTGATTTGTCATCTTCACCTGTCTTTCCGCAAAAAAAAGCATTTTGACCCAAACGTGCAGAACAAAGTGCCACATTTCCGCCCGAACCTCCGGTACTGATTTCGCAATTCTCAACGTTCATAATATGCGAAATCTTGGCATACTTCTCAGAATCAATGAGTTGCATGGCACCTTTTTGGAGGTGCAAGGCCTGCAGCCTTTCATCCCCTTCCACTCGCTGTAACGCGTCGAGCAAGGCGTTTCCAATGCAAAAAATGTCTGTCATCGTGTTTTTTTGAAAAAAAATTTCTGCAAATATAGCGATTATTTCGAAAAGATGTCGTACCTTTGCAGCGCAAATGCAGAAAAACACGGGCAATCCCAACGGATTAACCCCTTCTGCATAGCAAAACAATTCGCTTCAGTAGCTCAGTTGGTTAGAGCACCTGACTGTTAATCAGGGGGTCGTTGGTTCAAGCCCATCCTGGAGCGCAAAAAGAGATACTTTCGGGTATCTCTTTTTTTTGTTTCTATACTTTTACCACTTACAATAAAGTATCAATAAATAAAAATAAATAAAAAAGGTTGTGGGTTTTGGGTTGTTGGTGTTCGGTAAGTTACTAGGGTGTCCAGTTTTGTGTTCCAATTTTCGAGTTAAAAAGAAGCTTGTACTTCTTCTATCATTATGAGAATCAGATGTTATGCAAACAACGAATACAC
>SFJN01000086.1 GCA_004555055.1 Bacteroidales bacterium
TCGCCTCTGCCGACGCCAAACCGAGAGCCATCAAGTTTACTTGAATGGCCGAGGTGCGAAGGAGGAAGACTTGTCAAGCTAATTTATAGAACATCCCTTGAAACATTCTCTACGGACTGCACTCCTACAAACGTCTTTCCACCCCTAAACAAAAAGGGACAATCCATCAGGAAAATGACAGACCTTTTCAACTATACCCCCCGCAAGAGCCACACCATCCGTCTCGGTGAACTGGCCCTCGGCGGCGGTGCTCCCCTGCGGCTGCAGAGCATGACCACCTGCCCCACCACCGACACCGAGGGTTGCGTGGAACAGTGCATCCGCATCATCGAGGCGGGTGCCGACATCGTGCGCCTTACCACCCAGGGCACCCGCGAGGCCGAGAACCTGCGGAACATCAGGGACGCCCTCCGCCAACGCGGATATACCACACCACTGGTGGCCGACGTGCACTTCAACCCCAACGTGGCCGATGTAGCAGCCGCTATCGTGGAGAAGGTACGCATCAACCCCGGCAACTACATCGACCCTGCGCGCACCTTCAAGGCCCTGGAATACACTGACGAGGAATATGCCGCCGAACTCCAGCGCCTCGAAGCACGCTTCACACGCCTGCTCGACATCTGCCGCCAGCACGGCACCGCCCTACGCATCGGCGTGAACCACGGCAGCCTCTCCGACCGCATCATGTCGCGCTACGGCGACACCCCGGACGGCATCGTCGAAAGCTGCATGGAATTCCTCCGCGTCTGCCGCAAACAGGATTTCACGAATGTGGCCATCAGCATCAAGGCCAGCAACACCGTGGTGATGGTACAGAGCGTACGCCTGCTCGTCGAAGCCATGGAACGCGAGGGCATGACATTCCCCCTCCACCTCGGCGTCACCGAAGCCGGAGAGGGCGAGGACGGCCGCATCAAGAGTGCCGTGGGCATCGGAGCTCTCCTTACCGACGGTATCGGCGACACCATCCGTGTCAGCCTCAGCGAAGCCCCGGAAGCAGAAATTCCCGTTGCCTACAAACTTGCCTCGTACATCGCACAGACACGTTCCGGACATCCGCACATCCCCGCCGTCCAGGCACCGCAGTTTTGTTACTCAAGGCCCCAGCGCCGCCACCAGTGTGTGCCCGAGGTCATCAGTTACGGCACCGAGGGTGCAGGCATGGCGGACCTGGTATACGGACGCGACATCATACCTGCCACAAAATGGAACGGCACACCCGGAACGTATCCCGTATACAACCGCGACTGCCTGATTCTGGCAGCCATGCAGCGCGCAGAACGCCAGTTCATGTTCCTTACCTACATGGACCTCAACGACGAGTCGAAGGCACTGCTGCGCATGATTCCTGAAATGACCGTCATCGCACAGTCCGGACACCGCAACTTCACCGGCGAAATCCGCGCCCTCGTCCACGAACTCTGGCGCGAAGGGCTCGACAACCGCGTCATCGTCTGCCTGAACTCGCAGATGGACAACCGCGAAGACTTCCAGCTGGCGGCAGCGGCCGACCTCGGCGCACTGCTCTTCGACGGCATCTGCGACGGCCTGTTCCTCCACAACAGCAAACTCCCCAACGCCGTCGTCACCGACACCGCTTTTGCCATCCTCCAGGCTGCACGGCTGCGCATGACGAAGACGGAATACATCTCGTGTCCCGGCTGCGGACGCACACTCTACGACCTGCCGGGAACCATTGCACGCATCAAGGCGGCCACCAGCCACCTGACCGGACTGAAAATCGGCATCATGGGATGCATCGTCAACGGTCCGGGCGAAATGGCCGACGCCGACTACGGCTATGTGGGCGCAGCCCGCGGAAAGGTGAGCCTCTACCGCGGAAAGACCTGCGTGGAAAAGAACATTCCCGCCGAGGATGCCGTCGAACGTCTGCTCCGCCTTATCGAGGACGACCGCAAGGGCACCCAAGCCTGAATTCCCCACACCCTTACACCATTTCCCCCTTCCCCCAGCAACATCAAAACCAGAGATATGAAACGATTTTTCCTTCCCTGTATGATGGCTCTTGCCGGCATACTTACGGCATCGGGCCAGGAAGTGTCGCCCCGGCAGGCACTGACCGAAAAGAGCATCTGCACAACCTCGGTCGAACAGCCGCTCTTCCAGACCCATTCCGGCGACACCGTCCCCTACCGTATTCCTGCCATCGCCATGGCCTCGAACGGCAATCTCATCGCCGTCAGCGACTACCGCTACTGCGGTGGCGACATCGGCTTCGGACGCGTTGACCTCCACTACCGCATCTCGGACGACAACGGCCTGCACTGGACACCGGAAATGACCATGGCCGAGGGCGACGGCATCGACGGCAGCACACGCTGCGGATATGGCGACGCCGCCATTGTAGCCGACTCCAGGTCGGCGGAGGTGCTTGTCGTATGCGTCACCGGAAACACCGTCTACGGACATTCCACCACCACGCGGCAGAACCCCAACCGCGTGGCCGTCATCCGTTCATACGACAACGGCGTCACATGGAATGCTCCGGAGGAAATCACAGAGAGTGTCTACAGCCTCTTCGACAAGAGCGCACTGGGACCGGTGCAAAGCCTCTTCTTCGGAAGCGGACGCATCTGCCAGAGCCGCATCATCAAGGTGGGGAAATACTACCGCATCTACGCCGCACTCTGCGCACGCCCCGGCGGTAACCGTGTGGTGTACTCCGACGACTTCGGACGCACATGGAACTCCCTGGGAACCATCGACACAAGTCCGGCACCGCAGGGCGACGAACCGAAAATCGAAGAACTCCCCAACGGCGACGTCGTGCTCTCGAGCCGCGCATGGGGCGGACGCCACTTCAACATCTTCAACTACATCTCGCGCCGCAAGGCCACCGGACTCTGGCAGGAGGTGGTGGCAAGCAACGAGCAGGAGGGTGGAGTAGTGGCCAAGCAGAATGCCTGCAACGGCGAAATCCTCATCGTCAACACCATCGACCGCCGCAAGGGAAAGACCATTCCCGTGGCACTCCAGAGCGTACCCCTCGGACCGGGACGCAGCCGCGTGGGCATCTACTACAAACCCCTGCACTCGAAATACGACTACAGCAACCCCACAGTCTTCGCCACCGGATGGCAGGGTCCCTACGTCGTGAGCACCATCAACAGTGCATATTCCACCATGTGCCAGCAGAGCGACGGACGCATCGCCTTCTTCTATGAGGAAGAGACCTACGGACCCGGAGCGGCATATACCGAAATGTTCCGTCCCATCTCCGTCAGCGAAATCACCGGAGGCACCTATGTGGCCAAACCGCTGGACGGCAACGTGCTGAAGCGCATGCTCGGCATCAAGAACAAATAACTACCGCCCGGCAGACGGAAAAGCATGGACGGAAAAGACGAAAAAAACATTTCCTCCACCGCAAAACTGACGGTGGAGGAAATGGGACGTATAAGTGTGGTGGACTTCAGGACGGCGGAAAAACTGCCGCTCGTCATGGTCCTCGACAACGTGCGCTCGCTGCACAACATCGGCAGCGTGCTGCGGACCGCCGACGCCTTCCGCCTCAGCGGCGTATGGCTCTGCGGCATCACCGCCACACCTGAGACCAATCTGGTGGAAATCCACAAGACGGCGCTCGGAGCGGAAGAGAGCGTGGAATGGCATCATGCCGACGAAACCCTTGAGGCTGTACGCATACTCCGCGAAGAGGGCTACACCATCGTTGCCATCGAACAGTGCCACGGCAGCGTCATGCTCAACAAATGGACGGCATGGCCCGAAGGTTCCCGCAACCGTCGCTTCGCCTTCATTATGGGGAACGAGGTGAAGGGGGTGGACCAGCGCGTGGTGGATGCGGCGGACATGGTCATCGAAATACCGCAGTACGGCACCAAGCATTCCCTCAACGTCTCCGTCACCGCCGGAGTGGTGATGTGGGAAGTGTTGCGCCAGGCCCTCAGCCAAGGGTTGCTCTGACCATGCGTGGAGCACCGAAACAGTCGGCAACGACCTCACAACCGGTGTAGCCCCCGGATTCCAACATCGCCGCCACGGCATCGGCATACCGCCGGTTGCACTCCAGCAGCAGGCTTCCCCCACGCTGCAGACGCATCCTGCCGAGAGCCGCCAACGCTACATAGAACCTCAGCGGGTCATCGTCCGGCACAAATAGTGCGAGATGCGGCTCACAGTCCTTCACATGGGCCTCCATATCCTTCTCCTCACTCCGGCAGATGTAGGGCGGATTGCTGACGATGACATCGTAAACCGCACGCCGCCGCGCCGGCAACTGCAGCATGTCGCGCTGGCAGAACCGCACATTCGCACCATGCATCCTGGCATTGCGCCGCGCCACGGCGAGGGCTTCAGCCGAGATGTCCCACGCATCCACCCGGACATCCGGCAAGGCAAGCGCCACACTCACGGCAATGCACCCGCTGCCTGTGCCACAGTCGAGCACCCGCTTCGGACCACAGCCGCAGGCAAGCGCTACCAGCAGTTCCGTTTCGGGGCGGGGGATGAGCACACTGGCGTCGACCTCAAAACATTTTCCGCAGAAACGGGCCTTCCCCGTCGCATATTGCAACGGCTGCCCGCCTTCGAGGGCGGCAATGGCACGCTGCAGACGGACCTCGCCATCGGCGTCAAGCCGTATGCACCGGCCCATCAGCACATCGGTGCGCGAAGCCCCGAACAGGTCATCGAGCAAGGCAAAGGTCACGGCCTGGGCCTCGGACGGCCCCGACTGCTGCTGCAAAATGCGGCAGACACTGCGGTAAAGGTGTTCCAAATCATGTTCCATGACCGCAAAGGTACTGCTTTTTCCGCTTTCATCCGGCATCCGGCATGAAAGAGTAGGGTAGTGCTCCCCCGAAAGCCGGCCTTTTCACTTGAAAAACACCTTGCAGACTGCCCTCCGCAGCCTTTTTCCATCCATTCCCTTATACTGACAGAAAATCCCCATGTCCGAAATACCACACGAAATATGGATGCGCCGTGCATTGCAACTGGCACGCAACGGTGAAACCACCGCCCACCCCAATCCGATGGTGGGAGCCTGCATCGTACACGAAGGCCGCATCCTGGGCGAAGGCTGGCACCATCAGGCCGGCGAACCCCATGCCGAGGTGATGGCGGTACGCAGCGTCAGACCGCAAGACCTGGCACTGCTGCCCGAAGCCACCATCTATGTCACCCTGGAACCCTGTGCCCACTACGGCCGGACACCGCCCTGTGCGGAGATGCTGGTGCGCAAAGGCATCGGCCATGCGGTGGTGGGATGCATCGACCCCTTTGCAAAGGTGGCAGGACGCGGCATTGAAATCATGCGTCAGGGCGGCATCGACGTCACTGTCGGCGTGCTCCGCGAAGAGTGTCTCGACCTCATCAGCCACTTCCTCTGCTTCAACCTCCTGCAACGGCCGTTCATCACCCTGAAATGGGCGGCAAGTGCCGACGGGTTCATCGACCGCCACCGCGAAAGCCTCGACGACGGTCTGCCGGCACGCCTGTCTACACCGCTCTCCACGGTGCACGTCCACCACCTCAGGGCCACACACCAGGCCATCCTGGTGGGACGCAGGACCTTCGAACTCGACCGCCCGAGGCTGAACGTGCGCCGCTACGGCGGACGCAATCCCATGCGTTGCGTACTCGGTGGGGTAGGGGAGGAGGCGCTGAACGCCGGATTCCAGGCCTATGCCGATGTGGACAGCCTGCTCGACAGCCTGCGGCGCGAAGGCATACAGTCGCTCCTCGTGGAAGGGGGAGCCGCCACACTGCAGACCTTCATCGAACGCGACCTCTGGGACGAGGCGTGGGAAGAACTGTCCACCATCTGCCTCGGCGAAGGCGTGGAAGCCCCGCAAATGCCCGGAATGTTCAGACCCGAACGCGAAACACATGCCGGAAGCACCTTCCTGCACTGGAAAAGCCCGGTTAGGAAACTCCATTACGTGGACTTCAAATAATAAGTGGAGAGCCATAACCTTTTCTGGAAACAGACAGAAACCATATATAGAACTAATTTATAGAACATCCCTATATTATACCATGAAACACCGTTATCTTGCTTCACTGCTCCTGCTTGCTGCCGCCACGCAATTGACGGCAAATGCCGAGAGTTTCACCATGAAGACCTCTCTGCCGATGGGAAGCAGCCTGAAAATCAACGTGGACCGCGGACTGAACGTCACCTTCAAATGGGGGAACGGTACCACGCATTCCGAAACTGCCACGGGAATGCCCATCAGCGTGGAGGTCATCGACGAAGACCTTACCGTCACTACCGACGGAAACATCACGCAACTCTATGTCAACGACAACGCGCTGGACGAACTTTCCGTGAGCAACCTCACCAAACTCCTGGTCCTCGACTGCAACGACAACCGTCTGGGCACCCTCACCCTCAGCCGACAAACCGCACTGAAGACGCTCTGGTGCGCACGGAACGTACTTACCGCACTGGACCTCAGCAAACTGACAGCCCTCGAAAAACTCAACGCCAGCCACAACCTGCTGGAAGAACTGAAACTCAACACCACTGCACTCACCGACCTCTGGATTGAAGGCAACGCCATCAGCGACGCCCTCGACCTGAGCGGACAGGAAAGCCTATGCTGCATTGCCGTCGACCACAACGACCTGGCAAAGATTGACCTCAGCAACAGCAACAATGCAAAGAAGGCTCTGAAGTATTTCTACGCCAATGACAATGCACTCTTCTACAACTCCATGCCTACGATTTTCGACAAGTCGAAACAGGAATACCTCATCACAAGCGTCGTCGCACCGCAACGGCCGTACTACTACAACTACGGATTGCTGACCCACACCCAGCACGACCTTTCGGACCTCATACGATACAACGCCTGGGGCGTGGCCATCACACCGACGCTGACCCTTACGGACACCGAGACCGGAAAGACGCTGGTACAGGACGAAGACTTCACGAAAAGCGGAAGTTACAAGTTCACCTTCCTCACCGAACACCGCTACGTAACGGCCACCGTGGAAAGCCCGATGTACCCCGAAATGGCACTGACCACCAAACCCTTCGCCATTCTCAACGACCTGACGGGACTGCAACCGATGAACACCGACGAACAACACACGACGACACCGGCATACGACCTCCAGGGACGAAGCATCAACGATGTGGAAAACTACAGGGGCATCTTCGTCAAGGACGGAAAGAAGAACGTCCGCATGTAGTCTACACCGAAAACCGTATCAGTGATGAATTACCATTGTACTTGCCACACCATGAAACATATTTTCCTTACCGCACTACTGGGGCTCTGCACCAACTTCGCCGGTTGGGCGCAGACCGCCGCCACACACGAAACCCTCACCACCGACGCCTCGAAAGCGGCATACGTGGAACCGGCACTCAACGTCCTCAACGTCGGATTTGAGGGCGGAGAGGATTTTGTCGGAATCATGGCAAACACCGACTACGACATCACGCCCGACCCCCAGGCACCCTGGCTCACCGCAACGGCCACCGAAGGCGGAATGCTCGTGAAGACCGAATACTCCTACCTCATCGACCCGCGTACCGCATCGCTGAAACTGACCTCCAAGGACGGAACCTGCGAACGCACGCTCAACGTGGTGCAGGGCAACAACAACAGCGCCATGTACATCCAGGGCGACAACTACCTTCCCATCAAATCGGCCACTGCCGACCAGTCGCAGCAGGGACAGGGCATCAAGAACACCTACGACCGCAACACCTCCACCATCTGGCACTCGCCCTACAGCACCGGAACCACCACATTCCCCATCAACCTCGACTACACCCTCTCCGGAAGCCAGCACGTCGACTACATTCTCTATACACCTCGTACCGACGGAAACACAAACGGAAACTTCAAGCAGGTGTCTGTCTATGTCGCCACCGACGATGCTCCCAACGACTTCAAGAAGGTGGTTTCCACCGACCTTGAAGCGGCAAGCACGGCATCGCGCATCAACCTCGGAGAAAACGGCATCGACAATGTCAGCAAGGTGAGAATCACCGTATACGGAGGTGCCAACAATTTCGCCAGCTGTGCGGAAATGGCCTTCTATGAAAAGAATTCCGAATTCTCTGACCTCGTTCACAAATACTTCAAGAACGAACTCTGCACCGAACTTGCCGAAGGCGTGGATGCCGAAGAGGCTGCAAAAATCGAACACCCCTTCATCCGCCAGCTCGTCACCTACATGCTCTCCGGAGAATACTCCACAAAATACCGCGTGGGAGAGTTCGAACCCTATAAACCTATATGGACCCTCCGTAGCGAACTGAAGAACTCCAACCCCTACTGTGCCTACGAAAACCCCACTGGCATCTACTTCGAGAAGGGACAGACACTGGCCATCTTCGTCGAAGGAGCCGAAAAATACAACCCCGTCCTCCGCATCTACTGCTTCGGAGAGGGCGATGACTTCCAGACCTCGAGCGACTATATCCTCACCAACGGTGCAAACGTCATTACCACCACCACACGCGGAAACGGATACATCAACTACTATACCGAAGACTGGGAGACGGCACCGAACATCAGGATGCACTTCGCCATGGCGACCGAGAACGGATACTTCGACCTCGAACGCGGCGACACCAACGAATACTGGCAGGAACTCCTCGCCAACGCCAAGAGCGACGTCCTCGACATCCGATGCAGGCGCATGCAGGTGCCCGCTCCCGTAAGCATCCTCAAGCAGCGCTGCCCCCGCAAGGGCGTTGAGCTTGCCACCATCTACGACAACGTCATCTACCGCGAACGCGAAGTGATGGGACTCGTACAGGAAATTCCCGGATATACACCCGAACCCAAGAACCGGCAGTTCGCACGGCCCGCAGCCTCCGGCATGTTTGCCAGCACGGAAGGTGCCTATGCCGCATTCGGAAGTTTCGGCGAATGGTGCAACCCCGACAACTTCGGATTCTGGGGCATCGGTCACGAACTCGGACACAACAACCAGATTGCAGGTTTCAAGTGGAGCGGATGCGGCGAAACCACCAACAACATCTACGCTTCGTGGGTGGAACACTGCCTCGGAAACGGATACCACCGCCTCGAAGACGAAATCTCCGGCATCGAAAACTATGCCAACATGCGCGGCGGACGCTTCAACGCCTACCTCGAAGAGGGTGTACGCAAGGGCAAATGCTGGCAACTGCAGGAGGGTCCCGACTACTACGGCTCCGCCGCTTCCGGTGCTAACAAGTCGCGCAATTACGACCACTTCGTGAAGGTTGTGCCCCTCTACCAGCTCAACCTCTGGACGCAGGACTGCCAGAAGTCGCCCAACGCCTACGGCAAACTCATACAGGGTTACCGCAACCTGCCCAGTTACCCCGCCGACAACGGACAGCAGCAACTCAACTTCATGCGCAGTTTCTGCGACTCCACACAAATCGACTTCCTCGACTTCTTCGAGGCCGCCGGACTCCTGCGCCCCATAAACGCCTACATCGAGGACTACAGTCCGGGATGGAACATCATCACGCAGGAACAGATTGACGAACTCCGCACCTACATCAATGCCAAAGGCTATCCCAAGGCTCCTGCCGGACTGAACTACATCAATGCCTACAACATCGAGAACTTCCGCAACGAGGTGGAACTCGACGACACGCAGACCATCGGAAAGGGCTGTACGAAGGCGGGCGAATACGTCACCATCACCCACTCCTACTGGAAGGGTGCAGTGGCATTCGAGGCCTACGATGCCGACGGCAATTGCACCGGCATCAGCATGTACGGCCTCGGCGACAGCCAGAAAGCTTCGAAACGCACAAAAGCTCTCTTCCCCTCCGGCTCAAAATACATCATGGCCGTAGGATTCGACGGAACGCGCGTGAAGATCTACGAACTCTGACAACTACGAAAGAGGGTGTGTCAAAATGCAAATTTTGACGCGCACTCGAAGGTGCGTCAGAATGGCTAAGATGCAAGGCGCTGAGGCTGAGGGCGCAGGGAGTGTACTAAAGTACATGACCAAGCCCGAATGCCGATAGCAACGAAGCAGATTGACCATTATGACACACCGTCGTAAAACCATAACATTCCCCAAAAAACGCCGTACTTCCGATGTGGAAGTACGGCGTTTTACTGTGAGAGACTCACATCTCCTGCCTATAGAAGGCATAGAACCGCTCACGGATTTCGTCCCTTACTCTACGGAATCCTTCGAGGACAAGGTTTTCGTCTCCTGCAAACTTCGCAGGGTCATCGAAACCGATGTGCAGGCGGTGGGCAACCTTTCCAAAGAAAGTGGGGCAACTTTTTTCCGCTCCTCCACACACAGTGATGACATAATCCCACGGCTCGTGGAGGAATTCCTCAACATTGCGGGGCGTATGATTGGAAATGTCTATTCCGGCTTCTGCCATCACCCTCACGGCAAGCGGATGAACGCATCCTGCAGGTGCCGTTCCTGCCGAACGGACCTCAAGACTGCCATCGAATGACTGTAGGAATCCGTGTGCCATTTGACTGCGGCAACTGTTGCCTGTACACAATACTAATATCTTCATATGGGGTGTTCTATAAATTAGCTTGAGGCGATTTTTTGCCTATCGTACAGTAGATTTTTGTTTTTCAAGTATGCACATAGCGGGCTATGTAAGTGCTTGAA
>SFJN01000087.1 GCA_004555055.1 Bacteroidales bacterium
TTAAAGAATAGGAAGATACAAGCGAGAGGTTGAAAAGTGGCCAAGCATGAGAACACTTATTAAATGAATAAAGAACTAATTTATAGAACATCCCTATAATAAAAATATATACTTTAAACCATTCATACTATGGAATTAGCAAATGAAAAGCCCTATGTAATCGGACTCGACATGGGCGGAACCAACTCTGTATTCGGAATTGTAGACCAGCGCGGTACCATCCTGGCACAGACCGCCATCAAGACGAAAGGCTATCCCGATGTGAACGACTATGTGGCTGCAGCGGTCGAAGCCCTTCAGCCTGCACTCGACGTGGTAGGCGGCATCGAGAAGGTACGCGGTATGGGTATCGGTGCACCGAACGGAAACTACTATAACGGAACCATCGAATACGCTGCCAACCTGGAATGGGAAGGCGTGGTGCCCATTGGCGAACTCTTTGAGAAGGCGCTCGGAATCCCCACCCGCGTGACCAACGATGCCAATGCTGCTGCTATGGGCGAGATGGCATACGGCGTTGCCAAAGGTATGAAGAACTGGATTATGATTACCCTCGGCACCGGTGTAGGTAGCGGTATCGTAGTGGACGGAAAGATTGTATACGGTTCTGACGGTTTTGCCGGAGAGCTTGGCCACTTCATGGTAGAGCCCAACGGACGTCCCTGCGGATGCGGACGCCGCGGATGCCTCGAGACCTACTGCTCGGCTACCGGTGTGGCACGCACTGCACGCGAATTCCTCTCTAAGAGCACCGCTCCCAGCCCCCTCCGCGAGCTTGAACCCGAGTCCATCACCAGCTACGATGTCTTCCTCGCTGCCGAAAAGGGCGATTCCCTTGCCCTCGAAATCTTCGAATTCACCGGAGAAATGCTCGGACGGGCCTGCGCCAACTTCGCCACCTTCAACAGCCCCGAAGCCTTCGTGTTCTTCGGCGGACTCTGCAAGGCCGGACACTACATCATGGATCCCATCAAGCGCGCATACGAAAAGAACATCCTCAACATCTATGCCGGCAAGGCACAGCTCCTCGTAAGCTCTCTCAAGGGAAGCGAGGCTGCCGTACTCGGAGCATCGGCCATCGGATGGGAATAACCTCATGCGGAACGGCATCTGCTGCAAGGAAAGAATAAGGAAGCCAACCCCAAAGATATCCACCATTGCCTGATGCCACACCGCTGAACAATATGGCATACGCCGCAATGTGACCGTTCTGTCACATTGCGGCTTTTTCTGTGAGAGACACTGACCATGGGGAGTTTCTTCCGGATTTTGACAGGGATATGGAGGTGCCCATCAACCCATATCGTCCTTTGCCGCACCCAAACCAAAGAAGAGATGCACAGCATTTCCATTCAAAAAGGAGAGAAACCATCGTCTGATTTCAAGATTGTGGAGCGAGTGTGCAATATTTTCCGACACCGATTTTCGGTGCCTTTCAGCATCCAGACCCCCGCTGTTAAGGGGCTGAGAAGGGCCTCGGAAGCCACCACGACCTGCCTCGTCCCGAAATATTGCAAAATCGGGGAAATGGGGATTTTGGCGCATTTTCCGACCGGAAAACCGAAAACATCGGACTTCTTTGCCACAAAGCACGGATGTTTGCCATGAAAAGTACGGATGTTTTTGCCCTAAAGGTCCGATGTTTTAGGGCACAAAATAAGCCTTTTTGCCTGCTTTTGCGGCTGTTTCAGGTACTTTTTGCCGCAAAAACCAATGAATTCAGCGGTTCTCTGCATACCAAGAACCGTGCAGTTTGACATTACAAGATGGCAAAACGCGCAATTTCCGACCAAATTCGGCTCTAAAAGGGACACGATGCCTTGTCAAAATTTTTGAAGGTTTACAGCCTCTCCGGCGGGTGTTTTAGGGGTTGGAAACGGCCAAATCCGGAAGGAGTGTGCAATATTTTTCTTCCGGCCTTTTGGGCAATTGTGTGGGATGAACGATGCAAACCAATCCATACGGAAAAGGAGGGGCATACTGCAAGCTCACCCGTGCCCAAACCTCACCGCAAAGGACCATATGACTACAATCCGCAAAGGAAATGCAGTTTTTCATCCCGCGAAAGCCCTAAAATCGGCGAAAATCACTAAATTTGCCAAACATTATGCCTACATGCCTGAATATCCGGCAAACGGCAACCGCAACACCTACCATTCTGATACCCAAAAACCTACACTACACAACATAACACATCACATTATGTATACCGTAGACCAACTCAACGAGCAACTCATCGAACTTGCATTTTCTGAAGACATCGGCGACGGCGACCACACCACCCTGTGTTGCATCCCCGAAGACGCCATGGGACAGAGCCGCCTGCTCATCAAGGAAGAAGGCATCCTTGCCGGCGTACGCGTAGCCCGCGAGGTATTCCGCGAGTTCGACCCCACACTGCAAATGGAAGTCTTCATCGAAGACGGCGCACACGTGAAACCCGGCGATGTGGCATTCATCGTCAGCGGCAAGGTACAGAGCCTGCTCCAGACCGAACGTCTGATGCTCAACATCATGCAGCGCATGAGCGGAATTGCCACCATGACACACCGCTACCAGCAGGCGCTTGTCGATGCCGGCACCAAAACCCGCGTGCTTGATACACGCAAGACGACCCCCGGCATGCGTATGCTCGAAAAGGAAGCGGTGAAAATCGGCGGAGGAACCAACCACCGCATCGGACTCTTCGACATGATTCTCCTCAAGGACAACCACATCGACTTCTGCGGAGGCATCCACAATGCCGTCACACGGGCCAAGGCTTACTGCAAGGCCAAAGGTAAGGACCTGAAGATTGAAGTGGAAGTGCGCAACTTCAAGGAGCTGGACGAAGCCCTTGCCGAACAGCCCGACCGCATCATGTTCGACAACTTTACCCCCGAAGATACACGGAAGGCTGTGGAAATCGTGGCAGGACGCTGCGAGACGGAGTCGAGCGGCGGCATTACCTTCGACACCATGATACCATATGCCCAGGCTGGAGTGGACTTCATTTCATTCGGAGCCCTCACCCACTCCGTCAAGGGACTCGACATGTCGTTCAAGGCCGTATAGCCTCCATATAAATACCTCAGAACACACCCCGCAAATCAGAAAATGAAAAGAATCCTACTCTGCCTCTTCGCATTGGCAGCCATCAGCGCTTCGGCCTGCACCAATTTCCTGGTAGGCAAGAAGGCATCGAAAACCGGAGCCACCTTCATCTCGTACAACATGGACAGCTACGGCATGTACGGCAAGCTCGTCTACTACCCTGCCGGAAAGCACGCTCCCGGCGAAGTGCGCCGCATCGTCGACGGTGACACCTACCACTACCTCCGCGACATCCCCGAAGCACCCGAAACCTACGCCGTGATGGGACTGATGAACGAGTTCCAGCTTTCCATCATGGAAACCACCTTCGGCGGACGTCCCGAACTGACGGCAAAGAACCCTGAAGGCGGCATCGACTACCCCTCGCTCATGGCCCTCGGACTGCAACGTGCCAAGACCGCACGCGAGGCTATCCGCGTAATGACCGACCTCGTCGACAAATACGGATACAGCGGAAGCGGAGAAAGCTTCAGCGTGGCCGACCCCAACGAAATCTGGATTCTCGAAATGATTGGCAAAGGCGACGAAAAGAAGGGGGCGGTATGGGTTGCCGTACGCATTCCCGACGACTGCATTGCCGCACACGCCAACCAAAGCCGCATCCACACCTTCGACATGAAGGACAAGGAAAACGTAATGTATGCCAAGGACGTGGTGAAGTTCGCACGCGAAAAGGGATACTTCAACGGCAAGGACAGCGAATTCTCCTTCTGCGATGCCTACAGCCCTGCCGACTTCGGCAGCCAGCGCTTCTGCGATGCCCGCGTATGGAGCTTCTTCAACCGCTTCGTCGACGGCATGGACCGCTATCTCGACTTCGTCGACGGCAAGCACATCGGAAAGTCTGAGGTGATGCCCCTCTACTTCAAGCCTAACCGCCTGCTTGACCTCAGCGACGTCATCGCTGCCAACCAGGACCACTACGAGGGTACACCCTTCGACTTCACCGGCGAGGTGAACAGCGGCGTCTATACAAGCGCCTATCTCCCCAGTCCCCTCACCTACGAACACGAAGGCAAGACCTACTTCAACGAGCGTCCCATTGCCACACAGCAAAGTGCCTGCACCTTTGTAGCACAAATGCGAAGCTGGCTCCCCGACGCCATCGGAGGCGTGCTCTGGTTCGGAAACGACGAACCCAACATGGTGGCATACACCCCCGTCTATTGCTGCGCAAACCGTGTGCCGGAATGCTATGCCGAAGAAACGGCAAACGACCACACCTTCTCCTGGAAATCCGCATTCTGGGTCTGCAACTGGGTGGCCAACATGACCTATCCGCGCTACGCACAGCTCTTCCCCGCTGTGAAGGCCGTACGCGACGAACTCCAGCAGCAGTACATCAACGAACAGGCAAGCATTGATGCACGCGCTGCCGAACTGCTGAAGCACAACTCCGCAGACTGTCACAAATTCCTCACCGACTACACCGTGAACACCGCACAAAGCATGCTCGCACGCTGGAAGGAACTGGGCGAATACCTCATCGTGAAGTTTAACGACCAGGTGGTGAAAAAGGAAAAGGACGGACGTTTCGAACTCACGGAAGACGGCATCTGCGTAGCACCTGAACGCCCCGGATTCCCCGAACAATACCGTAAGACCATCGTACGGAACACCGGCAGCAAATACGAATATCCCAAGGAGTGAGTCTTCCTTTGCCCGCATCGCCGGCATTGAATGTTGCATAAGCGCATTCCACACAAAAGGAAAGCAGACACAACGACACACACCATACAAACCATGCAGCTTCAAGGAGGGAACTCTCGGAAACCTTCCTTGAAGCCTTGCATTTTTAATAATAACATGCCTTTGTAATAACAACATGGGCATCTGTATGTTCCACAAAAGAATTGACTTATGGCAGAGATTGATGCAAGAAACATCCTTGACCGTGGACTCGTAGCAGCCTTCGGACTTGATGAGACAGAACTGGTACAAGCCTCCATGGAACTGGCGAACGAAGAAATCGGGCTGAAGGACTGGCAACCCTCGGCCGACGACATCCTGGCATTCCAGCGCGTGCACTACCTTGAAACGATGAACGAGGAGACAATGAAGACGGAAAACTTCAGAAACCTGCTCGTGGGACAAGCCGCCGACATGCGCGTCATACTCATACTCATTGCCCTCAACGTGATTATGCTACGACGCGTGAAGGACACTGCCGCCGTGGCCGAACAGCAGCACCTCTCCGTCCTTGCCGCAAACGTCTATGCGCCGCTGGCACACAAACTCGGACTCTACCGCATGAAGTCCGAACTGGAGGACCTTTCGCTCAAATACCTTGAACATGACGCCTATTACATGATCAAGGAAAACCTCAATGCCACCAAAAAGAGCCGCGACGCATACATCGAACGCTTTCTCGCACCTATAAGGGAGAAACTCGACGCTTCCGGACTGAAATACCATATGAAGGGCCGCACAAAGAGTATACACTCCATCTGGCAGAAAATGAAAAAGCAGAAATGCGGATTCAACGGTGTCTACGACCTCTTTGCCATACGCATCATCCTCGACTCCAAGCCCAAAAACGAAGTGGGCGACTGCTGGAAGGTGTTCTCACTCATCACCGACATGTACGAGTCGAACCTCAAGCGCCTGCGCGACTGGGTGACTGTACCGAAAAGCAACGGATACGAAAGCCTGCACATCACCGTGCTCGGACCCGAAGACAAATGGGTGGAAGTGCAGATACGTACCGAACGCATGGACGAAGTGGCAGAACACGGACTGGCGGCACACTGGCGCTACAAAGGCATCAAGAGCAGCGCCGACGGAGTCGACACCTGGCTCGCCGGCATACGCTCCGCACTCGAATCGGGCGAGGACCCACAACTCTCCAAGGAAGCCCTGCACGAAACCGCCATCTATGTCTTCACACCCAAAGGCGACCTCTACAAACTCCCGGCAGGAGCCACCCTGCTCGATTTTGCCTACAGCATCCACACCGGAGTGGGAAACAAATGCGTAGGCGGAATCGTCAACGGGAAAAACGTGCCCATACGCCAGGTGCTTGAAAGCGGACAGAAGGTGGAGGTGCTGACATCTGCCAAGCAACAGCCCAGCGGAGACTGGCTCAACATCGTCGTCTCGAGCCATGCCCGAAGCAAAATCCGCCAGAGCCTCAAGGAAATGCAGAACCGCGAATCGGCCATGGGACGCGAAATGCTCGAGCGGAAACTGCGAAACCGCAAGCTCGAATGGGACGAAACCGTCATCAACATCCTCATCAAGAAGCTTGGATACAAAGAAGCTGCCGACTTCTTCCGCGACATCGTTGACGAGAAAATCGAAACCAACACCCTGGTCGACAACTACATCGAACTGCAGAAATTCGAACTCGGACAGGGAGAACGTGCAGCCACGGTCTCTGCCGAAAACTTCAGCATGGACAGCATGGTGGCGCAGAACGCCTCACAACGCTCCGGGTCGGACGACGTCCTCGTCATCGACGAAAACCTGAAGGGCATCGAATTCTGCATGGCCAAATGCTGCTCACCGGTCTTCGGAGACACCGTCTTCGGATTCGTCACCACAGGAGGAGGCATCAAAATCCACCGCGACAACTGTCCGAACGCTCCCGAACTCATCGAGCGCTTCCCCTACCGCATCGTCAGGGCACGCTGGGCAACCCGGAACAGCAAGAACACCTTCCCCGCCGTCATCCACGTCATCGGCAACGACGACCTCGGCATCGTCAACAACCTCACCTCCATCATCTCCAAGGACCAGCACATCATGCTTCGCAATATTAATATTGAAAGCCGCGACGGACTCTTCTACGGAGAACTCACCGTACTCATCGAGGACAACCTCCAGCTACGCCTCCTCATCCGAAAGCTACAGACCGTAAGGGGAGTGAAAGCCGTCAGCCGATAAAAACCCTCCAAAAGCCTGTATGTAGCCGTTTTGGCAACTCCAAAACGCATCCGCATACAGTCAGGTGCAATTTTCCGCCCCTTTTCCACGTTTTTTTGTGGCAAAAAAAAACACAGATTCGCAAAAAACGGGGGAAACACTTGGGAAATTTCATAAAAATTTCTAATTTTGCGCATTACGAAATAACATTCACTAAAATAATCTCATTTTATGTCAGACATTAAAAGAGTCTACACCTTCGGAAACGGACAGGCCGAAGGTAATGCAACCATGCGTGAGGCACTTGGCGGTAAAGGAGCCAACCTTGCCGAGATGAACCACATCGGTGTGCCCGTTCCTCCTGGATTTACCATTACAACCGATACCTGCAACGAGTATTACAAGGTAGGACAGGACAAGATCATTGAACTCCTCTCTGACGATGTCGACGCAGCTGTAGCACACACTGAGGCCCTCATGAACTGCAAGTTCGGAGACCCGAAGAATCCTCTCCTCGTCAGTGTACGCTCCGGAGCACGCGCTTCGATGCCTGGTATGATGGACACCATCCTCAACCTCGGTCTCAACGACGAAGTGGCTGCAGGAATGGTGGAAAAGACCCAAAATCCCCACTTCGTTTACGATAGCTACCGACGCTTTGTACAGATGTACGGCGATGTTGTGCTGGGTATGAAGCCCGTAAACAAAGAGGATATCGACCCCTTCGAGGCCATCATTGAAAAGGTGAAGGAAGAACAGGGCGTAACCCTCGACAAGGACCTTTCCGTTGAGTCGCTCAAGCGCCTTGTAGAACTTTTCAAGGAAGCCATCAAGGAACAGACCGGACACGACTTCCCCACCGATCCCAAGGAACAGCTCTGGGGTGCCATCTGTGCAGTGTTCCGCAGCTGGATGAACGAACGCGCCATCCTCTACCGCAAGATGGAAGGAATTCCCGACGAATGGGGAACCGCCGTCAGCGTAATGGCAATGGTATTCGGAAACATGGGCGACACTTCTGCAACCGGCGTTTGCTTCAGCCGCGACGCAGGTAACGGTGAGAACCTCTTCAACGGCGAATACCTGATCAACGCCCAGGGCGAAGACGTGGTGGCCGGTATCCGCACTCCCCAGCAGATTACCAAGATTGGCAGCCAGCGCTGGGCAGAACGCGCAGGAATCTCCGAAGAGGAACGCGTAGCCAAGTATCCCTCCATGGAAGAGGCCATGCCCGAACTCTACAAGGAACTCGACGCCCTGCAGGACAAGCTCGAAAAGCACTACCACGACATGCAGGACATGGAGTTCACCGTACAGGAAGGCAAGCTCTGGTTCCTCCAGACACGTAACGGAAAGCGCACCGGTACCGCAATGGTGAAGATTGCTATGGACCTTCTCCGCGAAGGCCTCATCGATGAGAAGACCGCACTCCTCCGCTGCGAACCCAACAAGCTCGACGAACTTCTCCACCCCGTATTCGACAAGGCTGCCCTCAAGGCCGCCAAAGTCATCACCCAGGGTCTTCCCGCATCTCCCGGTGCAGCCTGCGGACAGATTGTATTCCACGCCGACGATGCCGAAGCTTGGCATGCCAACGGCCACAAGGTCATCATGGTCCGCATCGAAACCTCGCCTGAAGACCTTGCTGGTATGTCTGCAGCCGAAGGTATCCTCACTGCCCGTGGCGGTATGACCTCTCACGCTGCAGTAGTTGCCCGCGGTATGGGTAAGTGCTGCGTCAGCGGTGCAGGAGAAATCCACGTCGACTACAAGGCCAAGACCGTCGAAATCGGCGGAGTGGTCTACAAGGAAGGCGACTACATCTCCCTCAACGGTACCACCGGACAGGTTTATGCCGGCGAAATCGCTACCAAGGAAGCTGAACTCTCCGGCGACTTCAAGGCACTTATGGACCTCTGCGACAAGTACACCAAGATGGAAGTCCGCACCAATGCCGACACTCCCCACGATGCACAGGTGGCTCGCAACTTCGGCGCCAAGGGTATCGGTCTCACCCGTACCGAACACATGTTCTTCGAAGGTGAGAAAATCAAGGCTATGCGCGAGATGATTCTCTCCGACACCGTAGAGGGCCGCGAAAAGGCACTTGCCAAGCTTCTCCCCTTCCAGACCGAAGACTTCTACGGAATCCTCAAGGCCATGGATGGCTGCCACGTCAACATCCGTCTCCTCGACCCCCCTCTCCACGAGTTCGTTCCTGCCGATGACAACGTACAGGGCCAGAAGGACATGGCTGAAGAAATGGGTGTAAGCGTCGAGGAAATCCGTCGCCGCGTGCACTCTCTCCACGAGAACAACCCCATGCTCGGACACCGTGGTTGCCGTCTTGGCATCACCTTCCCCGAAATCACCGCCATGCAGACCCGTGCCATCCTCACCGCCGCATGCCGTCTGAAGAAGGAAGGCTACGATCCCCATCCCGAAATCATGGTACCCCTCATCGGTATCCTCTATGAGCTCAAGCAGCAGAAGGAAATCATCAAGAAGGTTGCCGCAGAAGTATTTGCAGAACAGGGTGTAGAAATCGAGTTCGAAATCGGAACCATGATTGAAATCCCCCGCGCTGCACTTACCGCAGACCGCATTGCCACCGAAGCAGAATACTTCTCCTTCGGTACGAACGACCTCACGCAGATGACCTTCGGTTACAGCCGTGACGACGTGGCAAGCTTCCTCCCCGACTATCTCAGCAAGAAGATTCTGAAGAACGACCCCTTCCAGGTGCTCGACCAGAACGGTGTCGGCCAGCTCATCAAGCTTGCAGTAGAAAAGGGTCGTGCCGTACGTCCGGGCATGCGCACCGGTATCTGCGGAGAGCACGGTGGTGAACCTTCCAGCGTGAAGTTCTGTGCCAAGGTCGGCATGAACTACGCAAGTTGCTCACCCTTCCGCGTGCCCATCGCCCGCCTTGCAGCCGCGCAGGCAGCGGTAGAGGAATAACAACCGAACACTGATTTAGAGTGAGTTAGGCGGAAAGCCCCTGTAACAAAGGGACTTCCGCCTAACTTCGTAAATGGAGTTTCGTGCATTTCAACACACTTTCCGAGCAGAATGAACGGAATAGATTTGGATAAGATCTGGATTTATGATACCCTTGATTTGGACGTGATTTGGAATGTGGGTGAGCAAGTAACAGGCAATTGGAAAGCACTGGACAAAAAGGATCTTTCCCAATTATTATTGTCGTATATCATGGAAAACAGATGAAAAAACGGAGAGGTAAACAATCAAAATGTGTTTTTTTCTAATACAACGCAAATAGGCTGCATAGTAAGGATGTAAGTTTGCAGCAAAACAGGCCTCATCATCACAATGATATAATGAGAAGAGTCAAGCACAGAGAACCGGTATTTCACACCCACAAGCGTACAGAAAACCGATAGCGTCTCTCTGGATTAAAAAAGAAGACAACAGCTTAATGATATAGAACACTAAAGATACACGGTCATGGCAAGGTACAAAATATATGAAGATGAGAAACATCACTTAGGTCTTGTCAGTGAAGACGGAAAACACAAGACTCCTGCCGTCTATGACGAGATACAGGTCAGAGAAGAAGGTGCTTGGTATTGTCGTGCATATATCAAC
>SFJN01000088.1 GCA_004555055.1 Bacteroidales bacterium
AAAAGTGGCCAAGCATAAGAACACTTCCTAAATGAATTAAAAACTAATTTATAGAACATCCCTTGAATAAAGGGTAATCCCGTATACCTTACACCCTCCCTCCTCTGGATGTAGGGAGGGAGGGTGCCTGGTATGTTTATGGGCAATCAGTGGCGGACAATGCGTCGGGTGCCGTTTTTACCCTTGACGATATAGATGCCGTGGGGCTGTCCTTCGAGCGAGGGGAGGCGTACGCCGCCAAGGTTGTAGTAGGTTTCGGGGACATCGTCGCCGATGGTTTCGGGACGTGCGATGCCCACTCCGACGGTGTCCTGTGCAAAGATGGTCAGCTTCTGCTTGTAGCTGCCGCTCGAAGGGCAGTAATACTCGCTGAGCGTGCCCGGGCCGCAGGAACCGTTTCCGAGGCCGCGCTGCATGTAGTCGAAGGTGGCGAACACCTCGTCGTGGCGCTCCAGCTGCCAGCTGTGGGTGACGGCCTTCAGGAAGTCGGCCTGGTTGTAGTGCGAGAGGGAGAAGTTGGTGCTGGTCTCGCTTTCGGAACCTTCGGGATAGCTGACGATGTGGATAAATGCGTTGTTGGCCGTGTTGCCGAGCCTTATCCAATGGGCATCCATGCGGTTGCCGTGGCTCTGCGGGTGGATGTAGGGTTCGTAGAGGTCGTTGACGGTGGTTTCGTAGCATCCCATGTGTGCGGCGTCATGGCGGTCGATGTAGTTCTCCCAAGGTCCGCGGCCGTAATACAGCACGTTTTCGAAGCCTGCGGGGAACTTCATGTCGATGCCGATGCGTCGCAGGCCGCTTGTGCAGGGCTTGTATGTGATGTCCATGGTGAGCATACCGGTGTTCGTCAGCGTGTAGTCGATGACGTAGTTGCACTGGTCGTCGGTGACGGTGGCGCGGAAGGTGGCGGTGTGCTTGTCGTCGCTCAGTGTGGGTTTGGAGAGCGTGGTGCTGTTGACACTGGCGGTGGAGTTGCCGAAGACGTGTCCGCCGTAGGGCGACTCGTTCTCAACCCAGCGGATGTTGGAGTAGATGGGCTGGTTGATGGGCTCCTGGTCGGCAAGGACGTTGATGTGGTTGCTGACAAATTCCTTGATGAAGCCGTCGTCGCCGATGACGAGTTTCACCTTGTCGCCCGAGATGGTATAGGTGCGTTCCGTTCCCTTGCGGGTGACGGTGAGTTCGTCGTCGCAGGTGGTCTGGTAGTTTGCGTAAACGCCGTTTCCGTTGGTGAGTCTGATTTGCTCCGTGGCGATGGGATATCCGGCATCGGCATAGTCATTGTCGTGCTTCAGACGCAGTTCGAGGGTGACATAACCGTCAAGGTCGGTGACGATGTCGTTGGGAACTTCCACGGTGACGGTAGCTCCCGGTGCGGTTTCGGGGAGTTCTATGTCCTTTTCATAGACCGCGCTGCCCTTGTCGAGGCCCTCGATGTGGAGGATACAGAGCTCGTTGAGGTTGGTGAAGTTGAACTTGTTGCGGATGACAAACTGGTCGGCCTTGTCGCTGAGTGTCATGGCGGCGGGCTGGTAAATCTTCTTCACCTCGGCAAGTTTCGGCGTCCATGCCCGTTCGGGGGTGATGATACCGTTGTTGAGGAAGTTGCCCTGGTGCGGGCCGGGCATGTCGTAGCCCGAAACGTAGTGGGGGAATCCGTTGGTGGAGACGGCAGGGTCGAGTTCCTTGGGGTCGAGTCCTACGCCGGGAACGAGCATGTCGTGGGGAATGACGGCGGGGTCGTAGACCGTCTGGTCCACCCAGTCCCAGATGCAGCCTCCGATTCCAGAAGGACTGCCTTCGACGATGTCCCAGTATTCCTTCAGGTTACCGATGGCGTTACCCATGGCGTGGGCATATTCGCACATGAAGTAGGGGCGTGAGTTGCCGTAGCATGCGCTGCGAACGCTGGTAAGATTGGGATACATGTGCGAGTGCAGGTCGGTGTACCATGCGCCGCCGCGTGTGGCTCCCTCATAGTGTACGGGGCGTGTGTCGAGTTCCTTGCAGCGGTTGTAGGTTGCTTCAAAGTTCTGTCCCGTTCCGCTCTCGTTGCCGAGGCTCCAGAAGATGACGGAGGGATGGTTGCGGTGTCCGAAAACCATGCGCTCGGTGCGGTCGATGTACTGCGGCTGCCACGAAAGGTCGTTCGAGATGCCCTTGCCGTCTTCCCAGGCCTTATGGCATTCCACGTCGGCCTCGTCCATGACGTAGAGCCCGTAGTAGTCGAACATGGCATACATCTTGGGCTGTCGGGGATAGTGCGAGGTGCGGACGGTGTTGACGTTGGCCTGTTTCATCATGGTGATGTCGCGGAGCATGGTCTCGATGTCAATGCTGCGGCCGAGCAGGGGATGGGTGTCCTGGGTGTTGACACCGCGGAAGAACACGCGCTGACCGTTGATGTAGACGACGTTGTCCTTGAGGGTGACGTCGCGGAATCCGTATTTCGTCTGGAAGGCCATTTCCTCATTGCCCTCGGCATCCTTCTGGCTGAAGATGAGGGTATAGAGGATGGGATTCTCTGCGCTCCAGAGTTGAAGTCCGGTAAGGGTGGCGGTGGTATACTTCGAGGTCTTCACGGTTTCGCCCTCCTTGAAGGTGAAGTTGCGCGTCCATGTGCCCACCTCCTCGCCTTCGGGGTTGAGGAGTGTGATGTCGACGCTCTTAGAGGTGGCGGCGGCATCGCGGTTGTCCATTTCGAGTGCGAAGGTCAGCGTGCCGCGCTTGTAGCCGGCCTGCGAGGTGAGCGACGAGGTGACGTAGTGGTCGCGGAGGAAGGTACGTGGTGTGGAGTAGAGGTAGACATCGCGGTGCAGGCCACTCATGTGCCACATGTCCTGGCCTTCGAGGTACGAGCCGTCGGTCCAGCGGATAACCTGTACGCTGATGTTGTTGCTGCCCTTGCGGACGTAGGCTGTGATGTCGAATTCGGCATCGTTGTTACCGCCTTGGGTGTAGCCCACCTCCTTGCCGTTAACCCATACGAAGGCTCCGGAGTAGAGACCGTCGAAATGGAGGAAGACGCGCTGGCTGTCCCAGCCTTCGGGGAGGTCGAAGGTGCGGCGGTAGGAACCTACGGGGTTGTCGCCTACGCCGCTGACCTTGTTGCGGATGAAGGGCGGGTTGTCGGCAAAGGGATAGTTGACGTTGACATACATCGGTTTGTCGTAGCCGAACATTTCCCAGCATCCGGGGACATGGATGTCGTCCCATGCCGCAGGATCTACGTTGTCGCCGTAGAATTCCTCTCCGGGGCGTTCGTCAGTGTTGTCGGCAAAGAGGAACTTCCACTGTCCGCAGAGCGAGAGGTAGGTAGTGTTCTTCTCGGGTGTCAGCCAGGGAAACCTGTAGGTTTTGGTGTCGCCCTTGAGGTCGGCGGCAGTGGGATAGGGGATGAAGGTGGCGTGTGCGGCTTCCTTGTTGATGCCGAATATACTCTGGTCTTCCCAAATGTTGTCGCTGGTGGTTGACGATGGTGGAGTGACCTTCGAGGGGTCGACGGCCACGAATTTCCATTGGCTCGTGGCGGCATCGGTATCGTCGGTCATGACGATGGTGGTTCCGCTGAGTCCGATGCACCGGCTACGGGCATTGTAGCTGTTGTTCTGCGGACGTTCGTTGTTGTAGATAATCCATGTGTCAGCATCTACATCCGCCTGTGCAATGTAGAAGCGCTGGTTGCTGCCGCTCGAACCTTCGGAGAAATCCCATTGCAGCAGCTTTCCGCCGTTGTAGGGATTCTGGTCGATGGCCTTGTTGCAATAGGGGTTTACAAGATAGAAGACGCCGTCGCTGTATTTGTGCGCCTTCCACACCTGTCCCCACTTGCTTTCGTTTTCGGTGGTCAGTGTGATGAGCTGGTCGTTGTCGCCGAATTCCTTGTTCGTCATCGTCTGCCCGTTCTGTGCATTTACGATGTGGTAGTAGGTACCATCGACGATTTCCGCTCCCGCCGGTATGGAGAACAGGCAGAAGAGGAGCGGAAACAGAAGTTTCAGTTTGCTGGTCATGGTATGAATTTTGGGAAAATGTTGCGGTGGGGGAGGAGTGGATGGTGGGGGGAGGTGTGGTGTTCAGTCGTTCTGGCGGATGTCGAGCAGCCTTCGCGAGAGGACGTGTACGGGATACCATACGCTGACGATGCCGATGATGACGGCTGTGGCAAAGATGATGGCGACGTCCAAGGCGTGAACGGCTACGGGATAGCTGTCGACGATGAAGCCGCTGCCGTTGCCCATGCGGATGAGGCCGAAGTGTTGCTGCAGGGCGCATAGTGCCACACCGATGACGATGCCGGTGGCAGCACCGAAGACACTGATGAGGCGGCCTTCGGTGAGGAACACTGCGCGTATCTTTCCTGCTGACATCCCCAGATGCTTGAGCGTGAGGACGTCGTCGCGCTTTTCGATGATGAGCATCGAGAGCGACGAGATGATGTTGAAGCACGCTACAAGGATGATAAACGTGAGGAAGATGTAGGCGATGAGCTTTTCGATGTTCATGATGTTGAACACCTCAGCTTGCTGTTCCATACGGTCCTTGACGGCAAATTTGCCTTTGCCGATGTCGGTGAGTTCGGCCTTCGTGCGCTGGATGTCGGCACCGGACTTAAGCTTGAGTTCGAGTGTGGAGGCCTTGCCTTCCTTCTCGAAGAGGTGTTGCGCGAATCCGAGGTCGGTGAGGAGCAGGTGTTCGTCGTATTTCCGCTGGTTGACGTCGAAGACCACTCCGGGGCTTTCGATGTCCTCGACGGAGAACGACTCGATGGGGTTGGCAAGGTTGATGCGTTCTCCTTTGCGCGGTGCGCAGATTTGCAGCGAACCGTAGTCTGGACCTCCCATCTGCGGGGCAAGTCCTATGCCGGGAATGCCGTAGTAGACCTCGCCGCTGCGTAGGCGGTATGTCCCTTCGCCGTAGAGGATTTGGCGTATGCCGGTCACCTCGTCGAAGTTATCGTCGACACCTTTTACCGTGATGACGAGGGGATGTCCCCTGAAGAGGAACATGGCATTGTCTTCGAGGCACAGTGCGGCATGTTCCACGGCCTTGTGCTGCATCATCTTCTTCACTTCGGGAGCCGCGGTGTCGAAAGTCTTTCCCCGCAGGACTGTCACCTGGATTTCAGGGTCGAAATTGCAGTAGAGTGTGGCAATGAGGTCGTGAAATCCGTTGAAGACAGACAGTACGCACACCATGGCCGCCGTGGCGATGGCAATGCCGGCGGCAGCTATGGCACTGATGATGTTGATGGCGTTGTGGCTTTTCTTGGAGAACAGATAGCGCCGTGCAATGAAGAAAGGGAGATACATATAATATTTATTATAGGTGTGCCTTTTCTCTTTCACCGTTGGCATGGTGTTCCAGCCAAAGGGCGGGGGCTGTGTTCCCCTTATTTCTTGAGGAGTTCGTCGATGTGCTCAAGATAGTCCATCGAATCGTCGATGAAGAACTTCAGTTCGGGGATGATGCGCAGCTGGAACCGTACGCGTGTGCCCAGTTCGTAGCGTATGCGTGCGTTCTGCTTGTTGATGGCATCCAGAATTTCTTCCGCACGTTCCGAGGGGAATACGCTGATGTAGGCGCGGCAGACACTCATGTCGGGGCTGATGTATGTCTTGGTGATGCTGACAATCACTCCGTGCATGCTTTTGGCATCCTTCTGGAAGATGTCGCTGAGTTCTTTCTGTATGAGTCGTGATATTTTCTGTTGTCTTGTGGTTTCCATTTGTTGCTTTTAGGTTGTTGTATGAGGTTGGACGGAGCATGCTTATCCCTGGATATGGATGAGTGTGAGTCCGTCGCGCAGGTCGAGGATGTTGACGTCGATGTCGCCGCGTGCAGCCTCTTCGGCGAGCATGCGGTTGAAGTCCCTGATGGCGATGGTCTGTGCATCCCGGTCGTAGGCAGGGTCGGTGACATGGCCGTCCCACAGGGTGTTGTCGGCCATCATCCATCCTCCGGGGCGCATCATGGGGCGCAGGAGGCGGTAGTAGGCGATGTAGTCGCGCTTGTTGGCATCGATGAAGACGAGGTCGAGCGGCGGGAGCTGCATGGTGGGGAGCAGTTCGCTGACGTTGCCGATAATCATGCTGATTTGGTCGGCCCACGGCGAGTTCTCTATCCAGGGTCGGGTAAAGTCCTCCTGCTCATCGTTGATTTCGAAGGTGTAGATGTGGCCGTCCCTTTCCATCCCGCTTGCCATAGCCATGGCGGAATATCCGCTGAAGGTACCGATTTCCACCACGGTCTTTGGCCGTATCATCTGACAGAGCATCTTCAGTAGCAGTCCCTGCTGGTGTCCGCTTGCCATGCGCGGTCGCAGCAGGTGGATGTTTGTGGCACGATAGAGGCGGTAGAGGTAGGGATGTTCGGGCGAGATGTGCTCCAGGATATAGTCTTCGAGCGTCATTCCTTATGATGAAAAACTATCCTTGTGAAAAAACAAACTGTTGAACACCCTTATTCCATTTTGCCCACGCGCTTCAGCCCCTGTCCCATGGTCTTCTGGCGGTATTCTTCCATGTCTTCGGCCTTGACTTCGAAGGCGTAGACGTTGGTTTCGCGGCGGGCGAAGCCTTCTTCCTGATAGAGGCGGTTTGCCGCCACCCGTGCGGGGCGCGAGGTGAGCATGATTTTCTTGATGCCCTTTTCGGCGGCCTTCAGCTTCATGCAGGCAATGAGGCGGTGGCTGAGTCCGCGTCCGCGGAATGCCTGGTCAATGACCACGTCCTCCACCCATGCCTTGCTGCCGGTGGGAGAATGTGTGATGCAGAGGGTGGCCATGCCTACGCGGCGCTTGACGTCCTCAACGTAGTCTGAAAGGAAGACGAGGTAGGTGTCCTCGTTCTCGAAGAGTTGCTGGTAGTCGGGCCAGGAGATGCTCTTGCCCTCCGAGAGTTGCTTGAGGAGGAAGTTTACCTGCCGCCAGTCGGTGGTGAGGGGTTCGGTGGGTATGGTGATTTCTGTGGTGTCCAGGTCAGAGAGCATTTGTTCGAAGGTGTTGTAGGGAGGGGTGGAAAAATGGTGGTCGGGAGCGATTTCTGCCAACGGTTCGAGCACGAACTTGCGGTTGGGCACCAGCGGATGAGGCAGCGTAAGGTCGGCGGTCTCGAAGTTGCAGTCGCCGTATTGGAGGAGGTCGATGTCGATGGTGCGGTCGTAGTGCCGTCCGTCGCTTTTGACGTCGCGTCCGAGTTCGCATTCTATCTGTTGGGTAATGGCAAGGATGTCGTGGGCGTCGAGTTCTGTCTCAAAGATGGCGGCGGCATTCAGGAACATGTTGTCGCTCTTCATGTCTACGGGTGCCGACTCGTAGAGCGACGAGCATTTGACGAGTTTTCCTACACGCTGGCAGATGGACTTCACGGCCTGGCGGATATTGTCGGCCCTGTCGCCGAGGTTTGAACCTAAACCAATGTAAAGCAACATAGTGTGTGGTGAATGGAAAGGGGGTTGGAGGGAAATCGCTGTAGGGGTGTTCTATAGTGTTCAATAGTGTTCTATAGATTAGTATTTTAGGACTTGTTTACCAAGCTGATTTATAGAACAGCCCTGTAAGAACATTGTAGGTGTTTCACCTGTAAGTGTCAGTCGACGATGAGCATGGCATCACCGTAAGGTCCGAATTTGTAGCCTTGCTTGATGGCTTCCTTATAGGCCTTCATGGTGGCTTCGTATCCTCCGAAAGCTGCGACGCTCATGAGCATGGTGCTTTCCGGGAGGTGGAAGTTGGTGAGCATATCGGTGGCGACGGAGAAGGGGTAGGGAGGGAAGATGAACTTGTTGGTCCATCCTTCGAACTCCTTGATTTCGCCACCGGTGCTGACGCAGGTTTCGAGGGCGCGCTGTACGGTGGTTCCTACCGCGCACACACGCTTTTCCTTGCGCTTCGCCTCGTTGACGATGGCACAGCACTCCGAGGTGACGCGCATTTCCTCGCTGTCCATCTTGTGCTTCGTAAGGTCTTCGACGTCTGTCTGCCTGAAGTTTCCCAGTCCGCAGTGGAGTGTGAGGAAGGCCTGGCGCACACCCTTGATTTCGAGGCGCTTGAGCATCGACCTGCTGAAGTGCAGTCCTGCTGCGGGAGCGGTGACGGCGCCTTCGTGACGGGCGTAGATGCATTGGAAGTCCTCGAGGTCCTGCGGCTCGGCCTTTCGCTTGATGATGTGGCTGGGGAGGGGTGCCTCTCCGAGGGCATAAAGCTGCTGCTTGAAGTCGTCGTGGTCACCGTCGTAGAGGAATCGCAGGGTGCGTCCGCGGCTGGTGGTGTTGTCGATGACTTCCGCCACGATGGAGTTGTCCTCACCGAAGTAGAGTTTGTTGCCGATGCGGATTTTCCGTGCCGGTTCCACGAGCACGTCCCACAGCCGCAGTTCGGGATTCAGTTCCCTGAGGAGGAATACTTCGATGTTGGCTCCCGTCTTTTCCTTGTTGCCGTAGAGTCGGGCGGGAAAGACTTTGGTGTCGTTGAAGACGAAGACGTCCTCGTCGTCGAAGTATTCGAGCAGGTCGATGAAGTTGCGGTGCTCTATCGTGCCGTCCTTGCGGTGCAGCACCAACAGTCTGCATTCGTCGCGGTGGGGGGCAGGATATTCTGCGATATGGTCCTTGGGTAGTGTGAATTTGAATTGCGAAAGTTTCATATGCTGCAGTTAGGGTTTTTCCTCTTGTATGTGGTCTTCAGTTGGGTTGGACAGCAGGTTGTCCTCGGTTTTTCCGGTGTGTGCGTCGAGCCATTTCCCGAAGGTTTCGATGTCGGGGAATGCGTTTTCCACGTTGAAGTCTCCCACCTTTGTGCGCCGGAGTGCGGTGAGGTGTGCGCCGGACTGTAGGGCGTGTCCGATGTCGCGTGCGAGCGAGCGGATGTAGGTTCCCTTCGAGCACCGTATGCGGAGTTGCAGGCTCATGGTCGTGGGGTTGAAGTCGAGGAGTTCGAGTTCGTGGACGGTGATGCGTTTGGCCTTCAGTTCCACATCCTTTCCCTTGCGTGCCAGGTCGTAGGCGCGTTTGCCGTCAATCTTGCAGGCGGAGAAAGCAGGTGGCACCTGGTCAATGTCGCCGCGGAAGCGTTCGAGGACGTCGGCGATGAGTGCGGCGTTGATGTGTGCGGTGGGGAATGTTTCGTCCACCTCGTGTTCCAGGTCGTAGCTCGGTGTGGTGGCTCCGAGCTGCAGGGTGGCGATGTATTCCTTTTCGCCCTTCTGGAGTTCTTCGATGCGTTTGGTGGCCTTTCCTGTACAGACGACCATGACGCCGGTTGCCAGAGGGTCGAGGGTGCCGGCATGTCCCACCTTCAGTTTCTTTTCGCCGATGGCCCGGCAGAGCATCCACCGCACCTTTCCCACCAGCTGGAAGGAGGTCCAGTGCAGGGGCTTGTCGAAGACGAGTATCTGTCCGGCTTTGAAATCGGTATTCTTTTTTTCGATATGATTCATTTTATCTACAATCGTAGAAATTAAAAAGATGGGGTAGACTTTTCAAAGCACGGAATAGATGATGACGCCTGTGCCGAGGATGGCACAATAAACGGCAAACCAGATGAGCGAGCAGCGTTTGACGAGTGCAATCATAGCCTTGCAGGCCAGGCATCCGCTGAGGAAGGCTGCCACGAATCCGGCCACGAGGGCAGGGGTGCCGATAGCGGTTCCTGCAGCGTGTGTGGCAAGGTATTCGGCCGAGGGTGCCACCATGTGTTTCACGTCGAGGAGGGCTTCGCCGAGGATGGGGGGGATGACCATGAGGAAGGAGAACTGTGCCAGGTGCTGACGGCTGTTTCCCAGCAACAGTCCGGTAGCGATGGTCGACCCCGAGCGACTCAGTCCCGGCAGCACGGCGCAGGCCTGTGCCAGTCCGATGACGAAGGCGTCGCACGTGGTGATGCGGCTGTGCTCCTTCGGACGGTAGAAGTGGGTGAGTGTGAGGAGGAGGGCGGTGATGCAAAGGCAGATGCCTACGATGAGCGTGCCCTCAAAAAGAGCCTCGATGGTATCCTTGAAAAAGAGTCCGACGATGCCGATGGGGATCATCGAGACGAGGATGTTCACGGTGTAGCGTGTCTCGTCGTTCCATTCGAACTTGAAGAGCCCGCGGAAAATCCATTCGATTTCCTTCCAGAGGATGACGAGTGTGGAGAGTACGGTGGCCACATGTACGGTGATGTCGAACTGCAGTCCTCCGGGGAAGGGCTCTCCGCCGTTGAGCAGTATCTGCCCGATTTGGAGGTGTCCGCTCGACGACACTGGCAGGTATTCCGTAAGTCCCTGTACAAAGCCCAGGATAAGTCCTTCTAACCAGTTCATTCCTTAGGGATGTTCTATAAATTAGTTTATTATTCAATTACGAAGTGTTCTTATGCTTGGCCAGTTTTAGGCTCTCACTTGTATCTTTCTCTCCTTTAAACACTTACATAGCCCGCTATGCGCGTGTTCGCAGGACAGAAATCTACTGCGCGATAGCTCAAAA
>SFJN01000089.1 GCA_004555055.1 Bacteroidales bacterium
GGCACCGTGCATGTTCTACTTTATCGCCATTGACCCTTAAAATCCGTTTTTACATTCTTTGTTTTATGGTATTTCGACGGACAGTTCGAAAAACCACGCGCTCGCGCGAATTTCTATGGGTTGTTTTGGATAATTTTGCCGCAAATTATCATTTATTAACCCCAAAACACATTTATTATGAAACACTTTTTTCATGCGAACGCCTGTTCGCCACCGCCTCCCAAGCCTATCAGGGCTGGCGGTGCGTGTCTGAGGCTTTTGCTGGCACTCCTGCTTGCACTGGTGCCGGGAATTTCGTGGGCAGGTAATGGCTCGAATTTTAATGATGCATCCATCCACTACATCCATCATCAACCTACGATTGCAGAACCGAATATGCAGATTGGCCTCTGCATTTACGACGTGACCAAAGACCGAAACTCCTTCTTCTTGCATGACGCTACCGAAGGCAATAATGCAGGTCCCGCTATCTACGTGGACGGAAACTACATCTGCTCCCCCAACTGGGAACTTGCCTGGCCTGGAAGCAAAAACACCGGTAACGATGACGGACTGAATGACGAAATAGGAAAAAATGGATGGTGGTACAACACCTACACCAAGACCATCAATGGTGTGAAATACACCGTCAAGTTCTGGGATCCCTACAGGAATGGCAACAGATATTATGTCACGTTGCATGTGTTTATGGACAAGTTCCGGGTGGGCGAGGAGCACACCGTAAAGGTCAGTGGATATTGGAAGATTAACAATATAGGAATCTCGAAACAGTCGTGTTCGTGGACCTTCAACGCCATCCCCAATCCGTTCAAGGAGAGCACCGTGGCTGCAACACGCACTGAATACAAGAAAGCCACCCTGACAGGAAGCCTGAACACTTCGTATGAAAATAACGTGGCTGTATCGCAATCCTATCGCGGTAATTACGTTAATGAGAAGACGTGTTACCTCACACCGGACAAGACCAATTTCAGTGATTGGAAAACGTTTGACAAGGGCACTTCGGCTATCAGCAATATGCCGTTTGATTTAGACGATTGCTCTTATTCAACGTACGGACCCCTTAATATCTATGTGCAGCATCAGATAACGTCGCCTCCAACCCAAAGCGGCTACGTAGAGTGTAAGGTTTGGAACGGCACATGGGTTCCTCTTTACGACTTTACCCGTGCCAAGAACATCACCGCCGTACCGGACAAGTGGAAGAAACAGGTCACCCTGAACTGGGAAGCCGAAGAATCGAAAAACGAGTGCTCTGCAGGTACTTGGTCCATTTACCGCTACCCCGCAGACAACCCGACCGCCAAGGTGCTTGTGGCAGACAAGCTACTCTACACCACGCGCAAATATGTGGCAGATGTTCCCGACTACGACACCAAGTATGTGTTTGAAATCGAATTCCGGCCAAAAAATATACCGGATGCCGAACGCATAGAACGACTCGTACAGAGCATCACATGCTCGGTGGACCGCTCGTACAGCATCAAGATGGAATCCATCGAGGCGGGCGAAAGCTCCATCAAACTATCGTGGCAGACTGAAACCTTCAATGGCACGCTGCCACTCACCTTCAGCATCTTGAGGCAAAGCACGGAGAGCGACGAATGGGAAGAGATTGGTACCAAGTCGCTCAACAACAAGAAAGAAGTAAAATTTACCTATACCGACAGCAAGAACCTTTCAGTCTGCGACGGCTACTGCTACAAGATACAGGCCACCCTGTTGGAAGGCTATGTTGCCACCAGCGACACGACGAAGTTCGTGCAGCTCGACGGACAGTCGAAAGTCATCGGCGTCAGCACCTCCAAGGGTGACTTCCAGGGAATGGTGAAGGTGACATGGGAGGCGAAGCAGGTTGACTCGCAGCCAACGAAATACGAACTGCTACGCCGCGTGAAAGGCTCGACTGCCTGGGCATCGCTCTACAAGGTTTCCGGCACCAGCACCTATTACAGCTACGAGGACAACACCGCACAGCCGGGACTCTACTACGACTACAAGGTCATCTCTACCACGGCGTGCGGCGAGACCGAAACCCAGCTCTACGAAACCAACGAGGGCTTCTGCCGCTCCACTGGTATCGTTTCGGGACGCATCACCTACGGCACGGGAACGGCTGTGATGGACGCACGCGTCAGCCTGGTGAAGAACAGCGAGAACGCCGGTGATGCGGCACAGTTCTATGCCGTCAGCACTCAGGAAGCCGGCGACGGACTCTTCCTCGACCTCGACGGAAAGGTGCTCAACGAGAAGTTCAAGGACAAGGACTTCTCCGTACAGATGTTCGTACGTCCCAATGACCTGCAGAACGGCAGCACGCCTGTATTCTTCGACCTCGGCAGCCAGCTGAGCCTGCGCCTCGGTGAACGGACAGATGCGGGCTACGAACTGTTGCTGGTACAGGGTACAAACACCGAATCTACGGGCATCACCCTGCCTACACGCGAATACACCTCGCTCACGCTGAGCGTCAGCAAGGGCAGCACGGCACAGCTGACGGCAATCGACAAGCTCGACAGCATCGTGGTTTCGAAGGAAATCGCACTCTCGCCCATCACCTTCGACGCGGGCGCCAAGAGCGGCCTCTGCATGGGCGGAAGCTATGCGTTCAACACCGACAACGCCTTCAGCGGCTACGTGGACGAAATGCGCGTGTTCTGCGGAAAAGCCCTTACGAATGCCGAAATCCTGAAGTACTACAACCACATGCTCGCCGGCACCGAGGACAACCTCTTTGCCTACTGGCCGGTGGACGAGGGCATCAGCGGACAGACCAATGCCTACGACTACTCCAAGACCAGCGGCGTGGCGAACGGCAACCACGCCCGCTTCGGCGGCGTGAAGACCGTGGTGACGAGCACCGTGGTGCCCGAGAGCACGCAACTCGCGCTCTTCGGCTACACCGATGCCCAAGGAAACTTCGTCATCCGCGGCGTTCCCTTCAGCGGCGACGGTACAAACTACATGGTAGTGCCCACGCTGGGCATTCACGAGTTCTCGCCCCAATACTCTTCGCGCTACGTCAGCGCATCGTCGCTCGTACACAGCGGCGTAGACTTCGAGGACGTATCGTCGTTCCCCGTTTCGGGATATGTGCTCTACGAGGGTACCGACTATCCCGTGGAGGGCTGTAACTTCTATGTCGACGGCAACATCTGCAGCAAGGACGGGCAGGTCATCGCCTCTGCCGAGGACGGCTCGTACACCATCAGTGTGCCCATCGGCGACCACTTCATCGAGGTGAGGAAGAACGGCCACGTCTTCGCATCGAACGGCCGCTACCCTGCCGACCCCAACGAGACGGGCGAACGCCTTACCTTCATCAAAGCAGTGAAGAACCTGGAATTCGTCGACCAGACGCTGGTGAACTTCTCCGGACGCGTTGTCGGCGGCAGCACCGAGGGCAACAAGCCGCTGGGATTCGGACAGAGCGTCAACAACATCGGTGTCACCGAACTGGTGCTGACTCCGAACGTCGACCGCTACCGTCTGAATGTGGTGAAGGAAGTTTCGGGTACGACCTACAGTTACGAAACGAACCCCAACCCCGTGGAGGTTCGCTCGGCAACGGGCACCATCAACAGCCGCTCATGGCGCGGTGCCAACGACCTGAGCAAGAAGATCTTTATCTGCACCGACTCGCTCACGGGCGAATTCTCGGCAATGGTTCCCCCGTTGAACTATAAGGTGGAGTCGATGACCGTCAAGGCAAACGGCAAGTCCGTCGGCGATGCCACGACCGTCGACCTGACGAACCCGCAGATAGAGTACACCGACTCACTCGGGACCGACCAGGGTTATCTGTCCTACAGCTACAACTACGGTCTGAAGCAAACTTACCACAGCAGCCCTTCGTTCATTGTCACCCAGACGGACAATGCCGACGGCGCATTCGGCTTGAGCGAATACCAGATTGAGGATGCCAACGGCAAGTTGGACATCAAGGACATCTACACTGTGGCAGACAACGGAACCGTCAATTATAAATATGGTGGTGCCATCTTCGAGTCGTTGAATAGTTATACATTCAAGATTGAGGCTTATGAAGAGTACGTCAATCATGACGTGAAAGGAAGCCCAGTGACATATCATGTGCCCTTAGATGGACTTGAGGTGACGGTCAGCAACGAGCTGTCGTCGGAGCAAAGCGTCTATACCGATGGGAATACCGCAGGAAAACCTGCCGGTTCACTCGCCGAGATGACAGACAATACTCTCACCCTCGACTCTCTTGGCAAAGCCACATACGTATGGAGGGCTGGTCTGCCTAATATCACTGCGCCTTACTCGCGCACTATCTCCATGTTCTACGACATCGATGGACGCACCTACGGCTGGAGCGGCAACGGCATGTCGGGCATTATCCTCGGTTCGCTGTCAACAGGCAGCAACTTCGTGACCTCAGGTCCTGACCTCGTGGATATGATTCTCCGCGACCCTCCTGGTACGGGTTCAAGCGCAGAATGGACAAGTGGTACCATCTATTCTGAGACAAGGTCTTCTGGCGGTGTATGGACTTTTGATACAGAAGAGATTGGAACTTACAAAATAGGAGCAAACCTTCAAACTGTTACAGGTGTTGGAGTTTCTAAAATCAACAGTTTGCAAATGAAAAATGACATTACTTTTGGATTCAATGAGGTAGTTGAAGGAGAAAGTGCTGTCACATGGGGGAAAACCACGACTATCACCCGCGCCATTTCCACATCATCGGCTCCCGAATATGTTGGTGCAAATGGTGATGTGTTCATCGGTTCGGCAACCAATATTATTATCGGCAAGGCCCGTGACGTGAATTTCCGCCGTAAGGGTACAAGCAATGAGGTAGAATTGGGATTGGAGGATGTCATGACCTCAGGACTTGAGTTCAAAACTTCCTTCAATTATACAGCCAGCTATATCGAGAATGTGCTGATACCAAATCTGCTCAGCATCCGTAACGGACTGTTGCAGACGGTTGACAACATCTCGGGATACCAGAATACAACGGGAAGGCCGGTTTATCTGACCACATTGTCACCCGACGACCCGAAATTCGGTTCCGACAATTATGACAAGACAGTCTGGAGCGGCTTGGCTACATCCGGTCCTTCTCCTGAGGGTCCCTCATACACGATGGTAGTTCCGAATGACCAAGAAACATTTGCAGACTCTGTAGCATGGTGCAACACTCAGATTGCCAACTGGGAGAAATATCTCGCCCAAAATGAGCAAGAGAAAGTACGTGCATACGAAGAACGCGAGGAATATCTCAAGCAGAATATCTCATTTGATTCAGGTTCTTCCGTCACAATGACAGAAGCGACAGAAGAAACACATGGTAGCACCTATGACGTAACTGCAATTGTTTGCATAAAAGCTGGTATCACGCTTGGAAGATTGTATGATTCAATGGGTGCTATATATGACTTCCATACCCGAACTGGCGGCGGAACGCACCAAAGTTATGAAGGCGAGACAACCCAACTCGCATCGTTCAGCTACACGCTGGCCGAGGAGGGCGACGACGATGCCTTGACCGTGGACGTATACAATTATGGTGCATACTCGCCCATCTTCCGCACACGTGGCGGTCAGACCTCCGGTCCGTACGAGGGTGAGGTGAAGACCAAGTACTACCGCCCCGGCACCACCATCATGGAAGCCACCATGCAGATTGAGGTGCCGCAGATTACGGTGGATGTGCCTATAGTATCGAACGTGCCTACTGGCCAAGCCGCCAACTACACCCTGCGTCTGACCAATGCCTCGGAAATCGACGAAGACGTTTACTACAAACTCCTCGTGATAGACGAGAGCAACCCCGACGGTGCAAAGATTACCATCGACGGACAGCCGCTCACCGAAAACCGCATCATCAAGATTCCCGCCGGCGAGACCATCACCAAGGCACTGCAGCTCACGCAGACCAACCTCGGCGTGCTCGAATACGACAACATCGGCATCGTACTCGCTTCGCAGTCGCAGTACGACCCGACCAGCACATGGGAACAGATTGCCGACACCGTATACATCTCGGCACAGTTCATCCCGTCGTCGTCGGCAGTGACCATGAAGCTCGACCACACGACGCTCAACACCATGCTGGGCACGGAACCCGTGCTGAATGTATCGTTCAGCCAGTTCGACCGCAACTACAACAACCTGAAGGCCTTCCGCCTGCAGTACTGCAAGCAGGGCGACCTCGACTGGACGACTTTCCACGAGTATGTGCTGAGCAGCAAGGACAAGACACTGAACAACGAGTACCTGCCTTCGACGGCTACCGTAAGCTACAGGTTCCCGATGAAGGAATACTCCGATGCCGTCTACCGCTTCCGCGTACTCTCCGTAGCCACCTACGGCAACGAGGAGGTCTACAACCAGAGCGAGGAGATTACCGTAGTCAAGGACATGTCGCGTCCGCAACCGCTCGGACTGCCGCAACCCTCTGACGGCGTGCTCAGCGCTGGCGACGACATCAGCATCCTCTTCAACGAGGACATCCAGAAGGGTATGCTCACCAACATGGCGAACTTCCGCGTGACGGGTGTGCTCAACGGTGCTGCCGTGATGCACGATGTGGCACTCGACATGGCGACCGACGAAAGCACGGCTGCCACAGAAGCCGACATCGTACTCAACAACCACGACTTCAGCATCGACGCATGGATCTACGTCACGAGCGAGGGTACCATCCTCTCGCATGGCGACGGCGCCACGAAACTGGACATCGGCACCGACGCCCAGGGACACCTCACCATGGGCATCGGCAGCAACACCTACACTTCGAAGAATGCCATGCCAAGGAACAAATGGATTTACCTGACCACCAGCTACAAGGCGGGTGCACAGCCGCTCCTGAACGCAGCATACGCCGAAGACAGCAAGACCGTGACCCTCTTCGACGACCAGCCTGCAGGGGCATACAGCGGACAGGGCAAGATCCAGATTGGAAGCAGCGCCAAGGGTGCCATCCACGAACTGACACTTTGGGACGAGGCACACGACCTCACCATGGCACTCCTCAACAAGTCGAGGAGCAAGAAGCCGTCGACCCCGCATCTGATAGGATACTGGAAGATGAACGAGGGCGAAGGCACGCTCATCACCGACTATGCCCGCAACCGCCACATGAAGATGGGAGCCGAGGCATGGAGACTGGAGAACGAAAACAAGGCCGTCACGCTGGACGGAACTTCACACCTCGACATCGTCACGGCATCCATACCGCCTCTGGCATCCGACAACTGCGCAATAGAACTGTGGATGCGTGCCGGAACGCAGACCGGCGAGGCCGAAATCTTCCATAGCGGAGAGGTTGAACTCTGGATGGACGGCGCCGGCAAGCTCCAGCTTACCTCGCTCGGCACCGACTACGAAGCCGGACAGGCATCGCTCCGTGACAACGCATGGCACCACATCGCACTCAACATCCTGCGCACAGGACACGCTTCGGTATACGTCGACGGCAAACGCACACTCTCTACCAGTGCTGCGAACGTCGGACAGACCGCTTCCGACCGCCTCATCATCGGTGCACGCCGCACGAAGGGCACAACCGGAAAATACACCTACGACCGCCTCTTCAAGGGCTCCATCGACGATGTAAGACTCTGGAACGCCACCCTCACCGCCGACCTGCTCAAGGAACGCCGCAAGGCGCGACTCACCGGCGAGGAAGACGGACTCGTGGCATACTATCCGTTCGAAACCAAACGTCTGAACAACGAGAACCAGGTTGTCACCGAAGGCTCGGCCAAAGACCTCCGAAGCAACAACATGGCAACCTGCGAATCCGGAAACGGATTCAAGTATACCGACGAATCTCCTGCCCTGCGTGCCGCACAGACAGAGACCAACGTCGGATTCTCGTTCACCGCAAGCGACAACAAGGTGGTCATCAACATCACCGAACCGGCTGCCGACATCGAAGGCTGCACGCTCCACTTCACCGCCAAGGAACTCCTCGACCTCAACGGTAACCAGTCGCTGCCCGTGATGTGGACGGCATACGTCAACTGCAACGACCTGGCATGGGACAACCCCTCTGTCAGCGTCAGCAAGGAGGTAGGCGCCAAGGCCTGCTTCGAGGCTTCGTTCACCAACAACGGCGGAACACAGCAGGTTTGGACCCTCAGCGGAATTCCCACATGGCTGACCGCCAGCGTAGAGGACGGCGCTGCAGAGCCCCTCACCACGACCACCGTCAGATTCGACATCTCCGAGGGCATGGCCATCGGCACATACGAGGAGACCGTATATCTCACCGGCAACGACAACATCCCCGCACCGCTCACCATCAGACTGAACGTGACGGGCGAGGTGCCCGAATGGGAGGTGAATCCCGCCGACTTCGAGAATACGATGAACCTTGTCGGAACGCTGTCCATCATGGGACAACCCAGCGATGACGCCGAAGACCTGGTAGCCGCATTCATCGACGGCGAATGCCGCGGTGTGGCACATCCGGTCTACAACACCCGCTACGACAACTACTTCGTGCAGCTCGACATCTACGGCAACGATGAGGATGCCGGCAAGACTGTAGTATTCTATGCCTACGACAACAGCACGGGTACGAAGTATCCGCAACTGAACACTTCTCAGACCATTACATTCCGCGACAACCACGTTTACGGCAACTTCGCCGCTCCCGTGGTTCTCGACGCTACGGACCTCATCGAACAGTCCAACAACCTCGTACAGGGCTGGAACTGGATTTCGTTCTATGCTCACGCTGACAAGATGGGCGCAGAGGATGTCTTCAGCCCCGTTGCCGCACAGGCGGAGGTTGTAAAGAGCCAGACGGAATTCGGAACCTTCGAGAACGGCAAGTTCTTCGGAAAGGCCTTCGATACCGACAACCGCTCAATGTACAAGGTTCGCATGGCGGCTCCGCAGACACTGAACGTCATCGGCAAGCGCCTGACCTCCGAGCAGCGCACCATCGTTCTCCAGCCCGGCTGGAACTGGATTGCCTACAACGCCATGCAGACCGCAAGCGTCGGCGATGCTCTGGCAGGCATGAACCCGCAGGACGGCGACGTCATCAAGGGTCAGAAGGGATTCGCCCTCTACGACGGCTACGAATGGAACGGCTCGCTCAAGGCCCTCACACCGGGCAAGGGCTACATGATCCAGAGTGCCGCCACGGGCAAACGCACCTTCGAATATCCCACCGCCACCTCGCGCTACGCTGCCGCTCCCATGATTGTGGACCAGATGCCGGGCGTATTCGAACCGGTAGACTACCACAAGTATCCGGGCAACATGTGTATCGTGGCTGCCGTAACCTGGGAAGGCGAACCTGCCATCGGCAGCGAAGTCGGAGTATTCGACAACGATGAATGCCGGACCGTCGAGATTGCCGACGGAGAAGGTTTCGCATACTTCACCGTACCTGGCGACGAGACGCAGACACTCTTCTTCAAGATGGTACGCGACGATGTGGAATATGTTTCCGACGTCACCGTCACCTACGAAGAGGATGCCCTCATCGGCACCCACAGTGCTCCGCTTGTCGTGGCATTCGACGACACGTCGTACATCTACAACATCACCAACGACGCCGACAATTGCGAGACACAATGGTTCACCGTCGGTGGAGTAGGACTGCCTTGCAAGCCGACGGACTGCGGAGTCTACATCTGCCGTTCGTACGACAAGAAGGCTCATACCGTGACGACCCGCAAAGTGGTCATCAACAAGTAATGCCAGCTCTTTCCCTCCAAGGCCGACTCCCCGTCAAGGACAAGGCCTGGAGGGCATCAGCCCCCCTTAAAAAGGAGCACCCTCCAATGTGCAGGACGTAATGGACATCCTGCCAGCTTCCCGGTAGAGACGCGACCCATTCGCGTCTCTACCTTTTTTATAGGGGTATACGACATTTGAATGCAATTGGCGGAGAACGCCGTGGGACATGCACGCCCCCGGAGGTGTTGTCCTTGTTGTCTTGGTTGTCGTTTGTATTTTCTACACAACGCACACAAACATATTGGTTGTCTGAGGTAGGGGGGGAAGCAGACCGAAGACCAAATGACGAACATAATACCTCTAAAAAAATAGCTATTTGTTGATTTTGTGTTTGTATTGCGTAATTTTTCTACGATAATTACATTTATAGTTTGTTGTCAGATATTTTATTTATACCTTTGCACCATAGAACAGATGAAATCCAACGATTATGATAGCAGAGTTCAGCATTGAGAATTTTTTCTCCATTAAATCGGTTCAGAAAATCAGTTTTGAACCATCGGCAGACACTTTTATGTCTGATGAGTATTCGTGTGAAGTTAAGGACGGGGTAAGATTGCTGAAGGTGGGAATCATCTACGGTGCCAACGCT